>NZ_JBQEDL010000003.1:0-192075 GCF_052106715.1 Gordonia sp. (in: high G+C Gram-positive bacteria) | reverse complement strand
CGGCGAACAACGGCGACATCTTCGCCGCACCGTCGAGCATCGAGAACTCAGTGTGATTGTGCAGATGAACGAACGACCCGGACACTCTGGCGACTCCCCGCATTGCATTTCGATGGAACGGCTCCACTGTATGCGCCCGCTACGACAGTCTCGGCCCGGCACGCCCCGACCGTCGTGGGTTGTGACGCGTGTGGCGACCGGCGGTGCGCTAGACGTCCCGCAGTACGTCTAGCCCGTGCTGCAGGTCGGCCGGATAGTCGGTGGTGAACTGGACGCGCCGACCGTCGGCCGGGTGCGCGAATGCGAGGGAACGTGCGTGCAGCCACTGTCGGTCGAGGCCGAGTCGGCTCGCGAGAGTCGGGTCGGCACCGTACGTCGGATCGCCTGCGCACGGATGGTGCAGCGCCGAGAAGTGCACACGGATCTGATGCGTCCGCCCGGTCTCCAGGTGCACGTCCAACAGCGAAGCCGCCGCGAACATCTCAAGCGTCTCGTAGTGCGTCGTCGACGGCTTGCCGTTCGCGGTCACCGCGAATCGCCAGTCCGATCCGGGGTGGCGGCCGATCGGCGCCTCAATGGTCCCGACCGGCGGATCCAGGCGCCCCTGCACCACGGCGTGATACACCTTCTCGACGGTCCGATACTTGAACGCCCGCTTGAGGAGTGTGTACGCGTTCTCGGAAGCGGCGACGACCATCACGCCGGACGTGCCGACGTCGAGGCGGTGGACGATTCCCTGCCGTTCCTGGGCACCGGACGTCGAGATCCGGAAACCCGCAGCGGCGAGCGCTCCGATGACCGTCGGACCGGTCCAGCCCTGCGACGGATGCGCCGCGACCCCCGGCGGCTTGTTCACCACGACGATGTCGGAGTCGTGGTAAATGACGTCGAGATCGGCGACGGGGGTCGGCTCGACGGTCAGCGGGCGTTCGGGCTCCGGCAGGGTCACATCGAGCCAGGCACCCGCGACGAGCCGGTGCGCCTTGTCGACAGCGACACCGTCGACGGTGATGTCGCCCGCGTCCGCGAGACCCGCCGCGACGGTTCGGGACAGGCCGAGGAGTCGTGCAACCCCGGCGTCGACGCGCATCTCGTGCAAGCCGTCGGGAACCGGCATCGCTCGTGAGTCACGCATCGTCGCCCTCGTGCCCGTCCACGGCCGCGGCACGGCTCTTGCGTGCCGCCCACCCCGATCGGGAACCGTCGTAGTCGTAGCCGAGCAGAGTGAGCACCACCAGCAGCACCGCGCCGCACACGACGGCCGAGTCGGCGACGTTGAACGTCGGCCACCAGTCACCCACCTGGATGAAGTCGACGACGTGCCCGCGCAAAGGTCCCGGCGCGCGGAAGATCCGGTCCGTCAGGTTGCCGATCGCACCGCCCAGGACCAGTCCGAGGCCGATCACCCACCCGGTCGACACCAGTCGGCCGCTGTATCGCATGATCCCGATCACGACGGCGAGCGCGATGAACGTCAGCACCCACGTGTAACCGGTGGCCATCGAGAACGCGGCTCCGCTGTTGCGAATCAGCTTGAAGGTCACTATGTCGCCGATCACGTGGGTCGGATTCCACGGATCGAGTAGGGCCACGGCAAGCGTCTTGGTGATCAGGTCCAGAAAGTAGGCGACCACGGCCACGAGGGCGAGCAGTACGACGGTCCGGGAGGTGCTTCGCCCGGGGGTCCGGGCGCCATCGCGCCCGGGCTCGGTTTCACTCATTCCTCGATTGTCCACGATCGTCGTGGGTCACACCGACGCTCCCCTGGCCTGAGTGCTCTACGCGCGGTCATTACTCTCGGACATGTGAGTGTTCCGCCGATCGCGTCCGCCGCGAACCCGCATCCGTGCTCGCCCCATGATCGCAGAATCGGGCGTCGGGTGATCGCCGCTCTTACGGTGCTGCCGACGGGGGCGATCCTCGCGCTGAGCGGTTGCTCCGCCGACGACACCGACTCCACCGACTCCGGGCCGTGCGCTGCGTCGTCGAGCGCCGACCGCGAGGACGTACGCCCGATCGCGGTGGCTCCGGCCGATGTCGAGGTCCTCGACCCCGGAACCGCCGACCGCGCGCTCCTGGAGCCCCGACCGGACACGACGAGTCCGCAGAAGGTGACATTGACGACGGACTCCGTCGAAGCATCCATCACGCCGGGCGAAAATGGAAACCAGTCGGTGCAGCGCACTCAGCAGCAGTTGAGCACCCCGATCACCGCACGCGTGGTGTGCGATGACCCGTCCGACCTCGAGTTCACCGTCGGGACGCCGACGACGAAGGACGCTGAGCTCACACCTGAGCTCGACGCGATCGCCGGGTCGGACGGCGGGGTGAGCGTCGCCGACGGGTTGCAGGTGCGGTCGCTCCGGCTGTTTCCTAAGGAGGAGTCGGGATCGCCTGCGCGCAGCGCGCTCGAGCAGTCGTTCTCCGGCGCGCTCGACCAATCGGTTCCACTCCCGACCGAACCGGTGGGTGTCGGCGCCCGCTGGCAGTCGGTGCGCACCATATCGTCGGCCGCCACCATCAGACGGACCACGACCGTCACGCTGACCGGGCACACCGGGAACACCGTCGAACTGGCTGTCGCCGTCGAAGACGTCCCCGTCGACTCGATCTTCCGGATTCCGGGCTCTGCGCAGACGTTGACGATCAACCGGTACTCGATGGCGGGGAGCGGCGACCTCACTGTCGACCTCACCCGTGTGCTGCCGGTTGCCGGCTCAATCACCACCAAGGGCGGGCGCGAACTCGCCGGGGACGAGAACGGCCCGCCGCTGCTTCAGCAGAACGAGTACACCGTCACGTGGGCTTCCCCTGATGGAGCGTCCTGAGGGGGCGCCGCGAGACTCCGTAGCCGGGAGAGCACCAGGGACCGGAAGAGCCCCCCAGAACGGGACGAGTCCCGCACCGTGCGGTGCGGGACTCGTCGCCGAGTGTCGGGTAGGTCAGCTCGACTTCTTCTTCGACGACTTCGCTGTCGAAGAAGACGAGTCGTCAGCGCAGAGCGGCGTCTTGACGTCGTTGGCCGACAGCAGCGGGCAGACCGTCGACTTGGACAGCTTCCAGCGGCCCTGGTCGAACACGATCGCGGCGTCGATCTTCTGCGCCGGGTTGTCGGGAAGCTTGACCTCGACCTTGACCTTCGCCTTGTTCGGGCCGTTCTTGGTCACCGGCGGCTTGATCTTGTAGGTGACGTCCGGGTTGTCCTTGGCCGCCTTGACCAACTGGTCGAAGAGCTTGGGATCGACTTCGGATCCTTCGACGAGGTCCGTCTTCTCGGCGGGCTTGACCTTCGGGTCGAGCGCCTTCTCGAGCAGCCCGTTGAGCTCCTTGACGTTCGGCACGCTGCTCGAATCGGTCATCGGATCGCTTGACGACGACGTGCCGCCTGCGGCCGCGCTGCTCGATGCCTCTGCGGTAGGAACCGGAGGCAGGTCCGAGCCGCTGTCATCCGAACCGCACGCGGCGGTTGCGGCGACGGCGGCGGCCACCACGGCACCGGTCACGAAATTACGAATCTTCACGGATAAAATCCTCACGTCTGGTTCTACGCGGGTCCTGGTCTGGCCCCCGAGCCAACCCCACTATGCCAAAAGGGAACGCGGCGGCGCATCCGGCACATCTCGTACCGCCTGCCGCACCAGTCCCGCGCGTCGCCGGTGAGCAGCGCCCCTAGGGGCTCAACAAGTGCGAGAATCGGGCCATGAGCCCACGGCAGGTTGTGATGATCACCACCGGCGGCACCGCCGCCTCGCGCACCACAGACGACGGAGCGGTGCCCGTTCTGTCCGCGCAGGACCTGCTGCCGGACACCGCAGACGACGTCGTCGTCCGCCCCCGCGAGTTGATGACGGTCGACTCGTCGTCGATGACCGTGCGCCAGCAGTTCGACGTCGTACGCGCGATCGCCGAAGAGCTGTCCGATCCAGCAGTCGTCGGGGTGGTGGTCACCCACGGCACGGACACGTTGGAGGAGACCGCATTCCTCGCCGACCTCTTCGCTGCGGATCCACGTCCGGTGGTGTTCACCGGCGCTCAACGTCCCGCCGACCATCCGGACGCCGACGGACCCGCGAATATCGCGGCGGCTGTCGCGCTCGCCGCCGATCCGTCCTCCCGTGACCGCGGTGTGCTCGTCGCGCTCGGCGGATCGGTTCTCACCGCTCGCGGCGTGTTCAAGATGTCGACGACCGAACTCGGCGCATTCGACACGGTCCACCCCGATCTGCCGCGTCCGCTGGTTGCCGCGGCGCTGCCCACACGGCCGGCACGGGTGGATCTCCTCGCGCTCTACCCCGGTGTCTCACCCGGAACCATCGCGTCGGCAGTCGAACAGCGGGCGTCCGGAATCGTCTTGTCCGCCACCGGCTCCGGCAACACACATCCCGACATCACGGCGCAGGTGAACCTCGCGGTGCAACGCGGTGTCCCGGTGGTCGTCTCGACCCGCGTGCCGTACGGCTCCGTGGAGCCGACCTACGGCGGAGGCGGTGGCGGCGTCGACCTGCTCCGCGCGGGGGCCGTCTTCTCACCGTGGCTGCGAGCGCCACAGGCGCGGATGGCCCTCATCGCGCTCCTGTCGACCGGAGCCGAGACGGACGCGATCACCGCGTTCTTCGCGGCGTCCTCACCCGCCGGCTGACCCGCGGTCGACGTCAGTCCTCGTCGGGCAGATCCCAGTCGAGGCTGCCGAGCGGGTCCGCACGCTCCAGAAGCGGTTCGGGCAGGCGGAAGTTCCGCGTCCGTCCGCGTCCGGTCGATCGAGTCTCGAAACGGACCGTGACGAAACCGTGTCCGCCGCCCTGAACCCAGCCATGCCCGTGCTCTGGGTGTGTCACATCGGTGCCAGTGGGGAAATCGTCGGGAGTCCCGGGGCCGCGCGGGATCTGCACGCTCTCCGGCGTCGCGACGGCGGCTGCGTCGCCAGCGGGGTCGTCGGGATCCGGGACGGATCCGGCTGAATCGTGACCGGGAACCGCGTCGAGTTCGGGGAACAACGAGTCCTGTCGCACGTCGTCGAGTCCGGAGTAGCCGACGCCGACGAGACGGACCGGTCCGATGTCGAGAGGGTCGAGCATCACCCGGTAGGCGGCCGCAGTAAGCGCCCTGAGATCGGTTGTCGCGCTCGGGAGTGTCGACGATCGGGTCAGGATCGACATGTCACTGAGACGGTGCTTGACGACGATCGTCCGCGCGCCGCGACCGTCGTCGAGCAGTCTGCGGTGCGCATGCGACGCTGCCGACGAGACGGCGGCCCGCATGCCCGCGAGATCGATGATGTCCGTGGCGAACGTGCTCTCGGCACTGATCTGTTTGGCGTCCGCGCGTTCGGCGACCGGACGCTTGTCGATCCCCTGTGCCAGTTTGTGGAGTGCCGGACCGACCGTGGCTCCGAGCACCGAGGCAACTTCAGTCTGGGACAACGCGGCGAAGTCGCCGATGGTCTCCACGCCAAGACGCCCGAGCCGGTCGCCCGAGACGGGGCCGACGCCCCACAGCTTGCGAACCGGAAGACCGTGCAG
This sequence comes from Gordonia sp. (in: high G+C Gram-positive bacteria), assembly GCF_052106715.1. NCBI lineage: Bacteria > Bacillati > Actinomycetota > Actinomycetes > Mycobacteriales > Gordoniaceae > Gordonia > Gordonia sp. (in: high G+C Gram-positive bacteria). Next base: position 186,556 of record NZ_JBQEDL010000003.1, on the reverse strand, counting down.
GAAACCCAGTTCCGTGCTCGGTGCGATGGCTCGGTATCCGTCCGGCTTCGCCATTCCGGACGCGATCTTCGCGATCTGCTTCCCCGAGCCGAGCCCTACGGATGCGGCGAGCCCCGTCTCGTCCCGGATCGCCGATCGCATCGCTGTCGCGACTCGAGCCGCGTCTTCGACCGTCGCCCCGGCGAGTTCGGGCGGTTCGCCGAATGCCTCGTCTAACGACAAGGTCTCGATGACGGGTGCGAATCGCCGTACGATCTCGAACACTCGGCCGCTCACCACGCGATAGACCGACCCACGAGGCGGAACGACCACGGCCGTCGGCCCGATCAGTCGGCGTGCCTCATGCATCGGCATCGCCGACCGAGCCCCGTAGACCCGGGCCTCGTAGCTCGCACCGGCGACGACGCCCCGGCCGCCCACGCCGCCGACGAGGACCGGGCGCCCAGCGAGAGTTGGGCGGGTGAGTTGCTCCACCGATGCGAAGAAGGCGTCCATGTCGATGTGGAACACCCACCGTGGGCTGCGCTCAGTGCCGGAGTCCGTCACCACCGCTCACGGCACATCGCCAGCACTCGCGGGTCGTCCGTGACGAATCGATCGACCTCTTCGCCGGCGTCGCAGCGTAGGAGCGAGATGATCGCCGACTGCGGTCGCAGGGCAGCCACCTCCCACACTGCACCCGCGTCTTCCCACCGTTGCAGGCGATCGAGGTCGTCGGAGGTCATAGTGGCATTCTATCGTCGGCCGTACGCCCAGTGAGCGAGTGTCCGTCTTCCGGTCAGTAATCTCGTGCGGGTGAGTTTCACTCGATACGTCGCCCTCGGCGACTCGTTCACAGAAGGGGTCGGCGATCCCGACCCGACGCTCCCCAACGGTGTCCGCGGCTGGGCCGACCGCGTCGCAGCCGCCCTCACCGCCGCCGATCCGGCCACGCGGTACGCGAATCTCGCGATCCGTGGCCGCAAACTGATGCCGATCGTCGACGAGCAGATCGACCCCGCCGTCGCCTTGAACCCGGACCTGATCTCGATCCATGCGGGCGGCAACGACATGTTGCGCCCCGGCGTGGATCTCGATGCGCTCGGCGCGGCCTACGACGAGGCGGTCGGCAGACTCGTCGCCACCGATGCGACGGTCGTCATCTTCACTCCCCACGATCCCGGCGCGTCGAAGTTCTTCCGCCCGCTGCGCGGCCGGTTCGCGATCATGGCCGAGATCGTCCGCCAGATAGCCGACCGTCACGGCCTGGTGCTCGTTGACTACTGGCGTATCCGTGACTACGACGATTTCCGGCTTTGGGCCGACGACCGGTTGCACATGTCGGCGCAGGGACACCAGCGCATGGCGATCGCAGTTCTCGATGCGCTCGGCGTCGCACACGATCTGCAGCCTCTGCCCGTCCCCGACTCGATTCCTTCCGGTGCCGCCGAGAACCTCCGATGGACACGAGAGTTCCTCGGCCCGTGGGTGGGCCGACGGCTGCGCGGCACGTCGAGTGGCGCAGATCTGTCGCCGAAGTACCCGACGTGGTCGGCAGTGCCCGCCGTGGTCTGATGCGTCAGAGCGGACCACTGTCTGGCCGCTTCACTACCGGGCCCGCCATCAGTGTGCCGACCTGTGGCTCGCTCACATAGACGTAGCCGGCCCACTGCCCGTCCACACGAACGTCACTCAGCACGATCTCTTCCTTGTGGTGCAGATAACACACCGACCATGCGCCAGGTTGTCGGCAGTCCGACCCCAGATCTCGAGTTCCGACGCCGGGAACAACAGTCCGATCTCGTCGGGTACCGACACACCGGCCGGTAGGTCCTCGACGTGGTCGCGAATCAGATACTGACGCCGCCCGTCCGACCTCAGAACATCCACGCTCGCACAGCAACTCCACCGATCCAGAATTGTCGTACCAGCTTGCTAGTGTCTGTTCAGAAGCCAAATAAATAAGCTCTGACCAGCACAGAGGAGGTGATTCCGATGAGTGGATCGACGTACGAGGGTCCCACTCTCCCGGACTCGCCCGCCGCGCTGATCGAGCTGATGAACGAGGCCTCAGCCAAGCTCACCGAAGTGTCGTTCGCCTCGATGTCGAGCGACGAGATCCTCTCCGCCGCCGAGATGAACGAGCAGATGCGAGCCCGCGTCGAAGCCGCGACGACCGATCTCATGATCGAACTTAGCGACCAGTTCGCATTCCACGGGGCGGGCTTCCAGACCGTGCAGAAGTACATGGCCACCGGGCTCCGCTTGGGCGTCCCGGAGGCGAGCTCACGCATGAAGCTCATGTTCGCGACCGGTGAGTTCCTCGCCATCGGCGGCGGTCGACTCCCGGCCCGCAATCCAGCCACTGCGCAGGCACTGCGCGATGGCGCGATCAATCGCGCCCACGTCCGTGACATCGCCGAGGTGATGGACAAGATTCCCGCAGCAGTCGACGCGAGGACCGTTACCGTCGCCGAGCAGCACCTCGTAGACGCGGCACGGACGCTGTCCCCGGAGGGCCTCAAGAAAGTCGGCGCGCGAATCCTCGGTCACCTCGACCCCGACGGCGAGCTGACGGACGACGCTGATCGCAAGCGCACGCGCGGTTTCACCCTCGCCCCGCAGGATGCGCGGCTCATGTCCAAGGTGCGGGGCTCGCTGACCCCGTCGCTGCGGGCGAAGCTCGACGTGATCCTGACCGCGTGGGCAGCGCCCGGGATGAACAACCCCGAAGACCCGGAGTCGCCGCACGGTGCGGCCGACCGCGCCGACCTCGACGTGGACGTGCTGACGGCGGCGCGCGAGCGGGACACGCGAACCGCCGCGCAACGCAATCACGATGCGCTCGCGGCGATGGCCGACTTCGTCCTGGGGCACAGTGCGCTCGGTCGTCCGGACCGGATTCCGGCCGAGTTGGTCGTGACCGTCACCGACCAGGAGTTGGCTGCTGAGGCCGGTGTCGCGCTAACCGCGACCGGCGCGCGTCTTCCCGTGAGAGATCTCGTGGAGGTCGCCGCCCGCGCGACACCACATCTGGCCGTCTTCAAGGCCCACACCGCCGAAGTCCTTTACCTCGGACGCGGCAAGCGGTTCGCCGGCAAGGCGCAGCGTCTGGCGATGTTCGCCCGCGACCGCGGCTGCTCGGGCCCGGAGTGCGACGTACCGTTCTCCCGTACCGAGGCACACCACGTCGTCCGCTGGGAGAACGGCGGACTCACGGACATCGACAACCTCGGTGGAGCGTGCGGCAAGCACAATCGGTCCGAAGGCTCAGGGGCGGGTAAGTGGACGACCGCGATCCTCGCCGACGGGCCCGACGCCGGTCGCGTCGCCTGGCGCCCGTACGGCTCCACCCGCAAGTGGCAGGTCAACCCGATTCACCACGTCGGGCAGGAACCCGAGTTCCTCCCGCACGGCCCGTCTCGGGGCGCCGGCTCGGCGGTCGAGGCTCTGCTCACCACGATCCTCGACGCCGCCTGACCCGGCTCTACACCCCAAAAGTGGTGCGTGAGCCGGGCAGGAGACGTTGCAACCGAGCCGTCGAGAAGGCTCAGACCTTGGTCACGTCCGCAGAGACACCGTCGCCCAGCTCGATGGCGGCCGCGTCGCCGGTGACGACGTCGAACGTGGTCGCGAGGACCTCTCCCGCGATCAGGTCGGCGTGGGTCTGCGCGGTCTCGACCGACTCCGCCGGCACCACGAGGCGCACCGAGATGCGGTCGGAGACCTCGAACCCCAGGTTTCGGCGCGCATCCTGAAGCTCGCGGACCCGGTCCTTGGCCCAGCCCTCGGCTTCGAGCTCGGGAGTCACCTGGGTGTCGAGCACGACGAGGCCGCGACCGCTCGGCATCTCGGCCGTCGAATCGGGCGACGCCGCAACCAGCTTCCGCGTGAACTCCTCACCGCGCAGTTCGATGCCGTCGGCGATGACCACCTGCTCGCCGGTCTCAGCACTCGTCGAGAACTCCCAGTCACCCGACTTCACGGCCTTGATGGCTCGCTGAACATCCTTGCCGATCCGCGGGCCCGCAGCGCGTGCGTTCACCGCGACCTCGACTCGGCCGAAGGCGTCGACGTCCGTCGACAAGTCGACGGTCTTCACGTTCATCTCCTCGGCGATGAGATCCGAGTACGGCGCCATCGCCTCGGCTGTCGGTGACGCCACCGTCAACCCCGGCAGCGGCAGACGCACCCGCAGCTTGTTCGCCTTACGAACGCTGGACGCCACCGAGCACACCGACTGGATCTCGTCCATCGCCGCAACGAGGTCCAGATCGCTGGGAAGCTCGTCCTTGGCCGGCCAGTCGGCCAGATGCACCGACCGCTCCCCCGTCAGGCCGCGCCACATCGCCTCCGTGGCCAACGGCAGCAGCGGTGACGCCAACCTTCCTGCGACCTCGAGCACCGTGTACAGGGTGTCGAACGCATCCGGATCCGTGTCCTGCCCCGCCCAGAAACGCGCACGCGAACGACGCACATACCAATTGGTCAGCGACTCACAGAACGCACGGAAGCTCTCGCACGCGCCTGCGATGTCGTAGACGTCGAGTGACGCCGTCATCTCGTCACGGGTCGACGCGAGCTTCGCCAAGATGTACCGGTCGAGCACGTTCTGCGAATCGGTACGCCACGTCGCCCGACCGTCCGCATACAATTGTAGGAAGCTGTATGCGTTCCACATCGGCAGCAGCGCCTGGCGGACACCTTCGCGGATGCCGCGCTCGGTGACGACCAGGTTCCCGCCGCGCAGGATCGGCGACGCCATCAGGAACCAGCGCATCGCATCCGAGCCGTCCCGGTCGAACACCTCGTTGACGTCCGGGTAATTGCGCTTGGACTTGCTCATCTTCGCACCGTCGTCGCCCAGGACGATGCCGTGCGCAGCCACCGTCTTGAACGCGGGACGGTCGAACAGCGCGGTCGCCAGCACATGCAGGTTGTAGAACCAGCCGCGCGTCTGGCCGTTGTACTCCACGATGAAGTCGCCCGGGTTGTGCGGCAGCACCGCACCCGACTCGTCGCCGTCGAACCACTCGGTGTTCTCGAATGGGTAATGCACCTGCGCATACGGCATGGACCCCGATTCGAACCAGCAGTCGAGCACCTCGGGCACACGCCGCATCGTCGAGCGGCCGGTCGGATCATCCGGGTTCGGACGCGTCAGCTCGTCGATGTACGGCCGGTGCAGATTGTCCGGGCGCACCCCGAAGTCGGCTTCGAGTTGGTCGAGACTGCCGTACACGTCGATACGCGGGTAATCGGCGTCGTCGGACATCCACACCGGGATCGGCGCACCCCAAAAGCGGTTACGGCTGATGTTCCAGTCCTTAGCGCCCTCGAGCCACTTGCCGAACTGGCCGTCGCGGATGTGCGAGGGCGACCACGTGATCTCCTGGTTCAACTCCAGCATCCGCTGTTTGATCGGCTGGACGGCGACGAACCACGACGGCACCGCCATGTAGATGAGCGGCTTACCGGACCGCCACGAATGCGGGTAGGAGTGCTCGATGGTCTCGTGCCGCACAATACGGCCGGTCTGCTTGAGGTCTTTGATGATCACCGGGTTCGCGTCGAAGACCATGACGCCCTCGTACGGCGGGACCAGCGATGTGAATCGGCCGCCCGGATCGAGTGGCTGGACCACGTCGATGCCGTTGGCCGTGGCCACGTCCATGTCCTCTTCACCGAAGGCCGGAGCCAGGTGGACGACGCCGGTGCCGCTGTCGATGGTGACGTAGTCGGCCAGGAGGACACGGTGCGAGTTGGGGTGCCCGGCGAAGAAGTCGAACGGCGGGGTGTAGGCGAGGTCCGCGAGTTCGCGTCCCTGGTAGGTCGCGACAGTCTCCGGATCGACGATCTCCTTCGCATGCGCACCGACCAATGCGGACGCCAGAAGGTACTGCGTCCCGTCTGCGGCCTTCACATGCGAGTACTCGACGTCGGGGTGGACGGCGATCGCCAGGTTGGACGGGAGCGTCCACGGAGTGGTCGTCCAGATCAGCGCGTTGACACCGTCGAGCGCTGCGAGCGGCGAGTCCGCGGACACGGTCAACGGCATGGCGACCGTGACGGCCGGGTCCTGCCGCATCCGGTAGGCGTCGTCGAGCTTGGCTTCCTGGTTGCTCAACGGTGTCTGCTCGTACCAGGAGTACGGAAGCACGCGGTAGCCCTGGTAGACCAGACCTTTGTCGTGGAGCCGCCTGAAGGCCCACATCACCGACTCCATGAAGTCCAGGTCGAGAGTCTTGTAGTCGTTGTCGAAGTCGACCCACCGAGCCTGGCGGGTGACGTACTCACGCCACTCACCGGTGTACCGCAGCACCGAGTCTCGACAGAAGTCGTTGAACTTCTCGACGCCCATCGTCTCGATCTCCGACTTGTCGGTGATCCCCAATTGACGCTCGGCTTCGAGCTCAGCGGGAAGACCGTGTGTGTCCCAACCGAACCGGCGATCGACCTTCTTGCCACGCATCGTCTGATAGCGCGGGACGACGTCTTTGACGTAGCCGGTCAGGAGGTGACCGTAGTGCGGTAGCCCGTTGGCGAACGGCGGACCGTCGTAGAACACGAACTCCGGTGCGCCGGCACGGTTGGCGATCGACGCCTTGAACGTGTCGTCCGCAGCCCAGTAGTCGAGGACCCTGCGTTCGAGGTCCGGGAACGAGGGAGCGCCGCGCCCGGCGCCACCGGTCAGGTCGACGATCGGGTACACCGGTGTCTGCTGCGGAGTATCGGGAATCTGGTCGCTCATGCGTCCTCCTCGTGCCAGCTGATCGCTCAGCGTGTATCGGCACGGGGACGCTGGCCCGACGGCTGCGCGGTACCACCCCGCTTGCTGCATCACACACCGGGTGCGTGATGCAGCCTCTCATCGACAGGCTGTGACGGGCCTACCCGTCCGGTTCTACTGAGGCACGTCGCGTGCCCGTTCTTCCGGAAGCTCCCCGGTGATGGCCGGATCGTCGCTTGATGGTGCAGAGCTTACCCGCTCTGCACCACTCACCTGTCGTCGGTCTCGCTGGGCGACTGCGCACCCGAGTCCGACTCGCCCGCTGCCTCGTCATCGGAGTCGCGGTAGACGAACTGCATGGCCGGCAAGGTCGGATCCGAGGTGTTGACGACTACGTTCTCCGACTGTTCGATGCGGCGCCGACGACCGACGTACCCGGCCGACTCGGGATCACTCGAACTGTCGACCGCTCCGAACGAACCGGTGTCGGTCGGCGAACCGGCCGGGGTCGGAGTCGGTGCCGGCGGCTGCGCGCTCGATCCACCGAACTCCCCCGTGCCTGTCTCCGGTGCGGGCGCACCCGGCGCGTACGACGCGGGCGCGACGGTCGGCTGCTGCCCGGTCTGCGCGGGGAACGAACCTGTCACTGAACGGATGTAGTCGTTGGCGTCGCCGGTCTCTCCGGCACCGACGGAACCTGTCTGAGGCGGCGTCTGGCCGGTCGGGTTCTGGCCGGTGAACGGTCCTGAGGTCCGCTGATCGCCGACGGCGTTACCGTGCGCGTCCGGCGACACGACCGAACCGAGGCCGCCCCCGGCGGCCGGCTCCCACGTGTTGTCGGACGGCGCGACCACTGCCTGTGCGTGTTCCTGCTGCGAATCATCGACGCTGCCGGTTGCGGTGCGAACGTTCCCGGCGGGAAAGCCTGACGTCGGAACACTCGACGCGCCGAAGCCGCCCGTTCCCGGATCATCGGTCCTCGCCTGATCGTCCGCCTGCGCGGCGTCCTCGTCGATCAACGGCTCGGCCCGGGACGCGGACTCGCGGCCCCGAATGGTGAACAAAGGCTCGTCCTGGACGCCTGCTCGACCACGACGGTTGGCCCGGATCGTGTCGTACAGCAGCACGAGCAACCCCACCACGCACACCGCGATGCATGCGACGGCGAGCGCGAAGTTCGCGTTCATCAGGGCGATGACGAGCAAGACGAAACCGATGAGGGTCAAGCCCACTGCAGCGGTCAGCATGAGAGGCACCTCATCGGTTCGGTCTGTTCAGTAGCGCGGATCACGTCAGCTCTGCGGGTAGCCACCGTCGAAGCCCTGCCCCTGGCCGGACTCCGCAGGTGCTGCGCTTCCGCGCTGCTGCAGTTCTTCCAACTGCGATTCGAGGTAGGTCTTCAGTCGAGTGCGGTATTCGCGCTCGAAGGTCTTCAACTGCTCGATACGACCTTCCAGCACGCCACGCTGCTGGTTGATGGTCGTCATGATCTCGGTGTGCTTCTGTTCCGCGTCGCGCTGCAGGAAGTCAGCACGCTCCTGCGCCTGGCGAACCTGGGTCTCGGCGCGGGTCTGCGCATCTGCCAGGAGAGCCTCGCTGCGCTGGCGCGCATCGGCGAGCGTTGCGTCGGCGTTGCCCTGCGCGTCGGAGACCATGGCCTCGCTGCGCTGGCGAGCATCGGAGACGAGGCCGTCAGCCTCACTGCGCGCCGAGCCGGTGACACGGTCGGCAGTGTCCTGCGCGAGGGCGAGGATGCGGGCAGCGCGGCTGCTCGCCTCGTCGTCGGTAGCGGGAGCCGAGGCCTGGTTCTGGTTCTGGTTCGCAGCCGCCGCGACCGGTGCCGGAGTCGGCTCAGGGGCGGGAGCCGGTCCGGCGAAGCCCTGCGTCTGAGCGGGCCCGGCGGAGCGGGCTTCGGAGAGTTCGGTCTCCAGCTCGCCGACGCGCTGCTTGAGATCGTTGTTCTCGTCGATCAGGCGCGCGAGCTCCGCCTCGGCGAAGTCGAGAAACTGGTCGACCTCGTCCTCGTTGTAGCCCCGCTTACCGATCGGCGGTTTACTGAACGCCACGTTGTGCACATCAGCCGGTGTCAGCCGCATTTGCCGAGTCCCCTCTTACCTCTCGCTCGCATCCGGGTGGATACGAGATCGTCCGCCCGGGCGAACACGTCTATGCGACGGTTTTCATCGCAATTCCATTAATACCAGTACCACTACGTCACTAGCGTGTCATCTCGTCACATCAGGACCAAGTGTCGCCATAAGGCTCTACCAGTTCGCAATCGAAACTCGATCAAATCGTCACCAGGTGATGTTACGAGCTATCAAATTTGCTCGAGAGCCCCGCTGTGATCTGCGGTGACGACACTCACTCCCCCGTGAGCCCCGAACCCCGCGGGAGCCGATGGCTACACGCCCGACGCGACCGCGAAGTGCTGTGTGATCTGCATTCCTATCGACACGACGATCAGCACAATCAGCAGCGAGAGGTCGAGTCGAACGGCCCCGAGATTCAACGGCGGCACCACGCGGCGCAAGAACTTGACCGGCGGATCCGTCGAGGTGAAGACGATCTCGACGACCACCACCGACGCACCCTTCGGCCGCCAACGTCGGGCGAACGACTGCACCGTCTCGAGCACGAGCCGCGCAAGTAGCAGCAGCGTGTAAAGGAACAGGACGAAGTAGAGGATCCACAAGAAGGACGTCACTCCTCAAGGGTGCCTGATTACCTACGACAACGCCGCGTCGACCCGCCCATGGGCGCGTCGACGCGGCGTGCGTCACTACCGACTGCGAATCTCAGACCTGGTTGGAAAATCCCGTCTCGGCGATCCGACGACGCTGTTCAGGCGTCACGTCGATGCCTGCGGGTGAGAGCAGGAACACTTTGGTGGCGACCTTCTCCAACGAACCTCGGGCCGCGAAGGCCAGGCCCGCGGCGAAGTCGACGAGACGCTTGGCGTCGTCGTTGCTCATGTCCACCAGGTCCATGATGACCGGATTTCCGTCACGGTACCGCTCGCCGATCGTGCGGGCCTCGGAGTAGTCGGCCGGGCGAAGCGTGCTGATCTTGCCTGCCACGTCTCCCATCGGATCGACCTCCATACGGGGCTCGGGTGCGATGGCGTTGGCACCGCGCACGCTCAGGTTGGAACGGTCGAGCGGCTCCAACCGCGACCGGGCGGGAACCTCGTCAGAGAGCCGGCGCGACGCAGGCGCATCGGCCATGTGGCGCGACGCGCCGTACGGGCGGCTCGCACGCGGCGCGAAACCGCGCGCAACCTCGTAACGCTCCTCGCGAACGGGCGCCTCGAACTCGATACCCGCGTAGCCGACCTCGCGGTATTCGCCGCGGTACTCCGGCTCACGGAGTTCGCCACGCACCGGTTCGCCGCGCATGGGCTCACCACGCATGGGTTCATCGCGGTAACCGTCCTCGTAGAACGGCTCCTCGCGCATCGCGTTCGACCGGTACTTCTCCATGTACGTACGCTCACGCGCACTCAGGGCCGGCCCGTCGACAGGCTCGTCGAAGTAGTCGTCGTCGTATTCGCTCGGAGGCACCATGCCGAAATATGCCTTGAACTTCTGCATCGTCGTCATCGGAAGCCTTTCTACAGATGCGCGGGGTGGTAGTGAAAGTCGGTGTCTATTGATCCAGATGATTCTGCTGTGACCAATGTGACTAAGGGGAGAGTATCGGCCTGGCGCCCAGGATTGCGGTTCCGACACGCACACATGTCGATCCATGTGCGATCGCCTGTTCCAGGTCGCCGGACATGCCTGCCGACAGTTCCCGTGCGTCCGGATAATCGGCGACGAACCGCTCGCGCACGGCTGCGGCCTGCGCCATCGCCTCATCCGGATCGGCCTCGAGAGGGGCGATCACCATGAGTCCGTCCAACCGCAAGACCCCGGAATGGGCGGCGACTCGCTCAGCGACCCAGCCGAGATCTGCCTCGAGGAGTCCCCCACGCTCCGGATCGCCGTCCAGGCTGATCTGCAGCAGGATGCCGAGCGCTTCCGTACGCTCGCCATCGTCGAGACTGCGGTTCGCCGCCCCACCGAGTGCGTCCACGAGGTCGAGGGAGTCGACCGAGTGCACACGTCTGGCCCAGCGGCTGATCGACCGCGCCTTCTTTCGCTGCAGCCGCCCGATCATGTCGACGTCGAACGCGATATCGGGTCGGCCCCCGCGGACCTGCGCCATCTTGCGACCCGCCTCGGGTTCGCGAGACTCGCCGAATTCGCGGACGCCGAGATCAAGAAGATGGTCGACGTCACTCGCCGGGAAGAACTTCGTCACCACGAGCAGGGTGACGTCGCCTTCTGCGCGGCCTGCCGCACGCTCGGCTGCTGCGACCCGCGCCTTAGCAGCCGCCAACGACGCCGCGAGTTCGTCGCGACGCTCGTCACTCATTCGCATCCATCCAGATCACCGATGCGAGTCGACCCGTGGGCGCGCCGCGGCGATGGCTGAACAGTCGAGTGTCTTCGATCGTGCATCGTGGATCGGCAGCGACGGCTGCGACCCCCGCTTCGACGAGTTGCCGCCGGATCCCCGCGCGAAGGTCCAGGCCGGTGGTGCCCTTCTTGGTGCGGGTCGCGCTTCCGGGCAGGTGCTTCTCGACGTCGGCCTGCATCTCGGGCGGCACCTCGTACTGGTCTCCGCTTGCGGCGGGCCCGAGGAACGCTCCGACACGCTCGAGTCTCGCCCCGAGCTCGACCATCGTGCGGAGGGCCTCAGGAACGATTCCGATGCGTGCGCCGACGCGGCCGGCGTGAACGGCGGCGATCACGCCCGCTTCGTCGTCACTGAGCAGCACCGGCACACAGTCCGCGGTCAGCACCGCCAAGACGAGGCCGGTATGCGTGGTGACGAGTGCGTCGGTCACCGGGACGGGTTCGTCGACGGGACCATCGACGACAGTGACCGTCCGCGAATGGACCTGCTCCATCCAGACGACGCGATCGGGCCCCACCCCGAGATTGCGCGCCAGACGGGCACGGTTGTCCGCGACAGCGGTCGGATCGTCGCCGACGTGGTCGCCGAGGTTAAACGAGTCGTACGGCGCCTGCGAGACGCCACCGGCCCTCGTGGTCACGGCACGGCGGACCTTGAAGGTCATGCGTTAATCGTTCCTTCTACTTCATGAAGTCGGGCACGTCGACGTCGTCGTCGTCGAACCGGAGCGAGTTGCGACGCGGAGCCTGCTCGCCGAACGGGTTTCCGGACTTCTCCCGGTCACCGCCGAACAGCGGGTCCTCCTTGGGCGCCGACGTCGACACCTCGCCCGCACTGGCGTTCGCCACCGAACCCGAACCGTGTGACGACGCGGAAGCCGGCGGTGCGTCGGAGCGCTTGCGCGGCGATCCACCGTCGAAACCTGCGGCGATCACAGTCACGCGCACCTCGTCGCCGAGGTTGTCGTCGATCACGGTGCCGAAGATGATGTTGGCGTCCTCGTGGGCTGCCTCCTGCACCTGCGATGCGGCATCGTTGATCTCGAACAGACCGAGGTCGCTGCCGCCGGCGATGGAGATCAGGACACCCCGTGCACCCTCCATGGAGGCCTCGAGCAGCGGCGAGTTGATCGCAGCCTGAGCAGCCTTACTGGCACGCCCTTCGCCGCGCGAAGCGCCGATGCCCATGAGCGCACTGCCCGCATCACTCATGACGCCCTTGACGTCGGCGAAGTCGACGTTGATGAGACCGGGGGTCGTGATCAGGTCGGTGATGCCCTGGACACCGTTGAGGAGCACCTCGTCGGCGCTGCGGAACGCGTCCATCAGGGACAGCTGCGAGTCGCCGAGTTGCAGGAGCCGATCGTTCGGGATGACGATCAGCGTGTCGCAGGACTCGCGGAGGGCAGTGATGCCCTCATCGGCCTGGTTGCCGCGACGCTTGCCCTCGAACGAGAACGGGCGGGTGACGACGCCGACGGTCAACGCACCGAGCTTGCGCGCGATCGACGCGACGACGGGGGCGCCACCGGTGCCCGTGCCGCCGCCTTCGCCCGCCGTCACGAAGACCATGTCAGCGCCCTTGAGGAGTTCTTCGATCTCATCGCGGGCGTCCTCGGCGGCGACGCGACCCACGTCGGGGTTGGCACCCGCACCGAGTCCGCGTGTCGAGTCGCGGCCGATGTCGAGTTTCACATCGGCGTCGGAGATGAGCAGCGCCTGGGCGTCGGTGTTGATCGCGATGAACTCAACACCCTTGAGTCCCTGCTCGATCATCCGGTTGACGGCGTTGACACCGCCGCCGCCGATGCCGACGACCTTGATGACGGCCAGGTAATTGTGGGGTGGCGTCATGATGCCTTCCTACTTCGAGCTCAAACCCTAAAGCTGAACCATAGGGTTATAGTTATGTCAAGTACTTGCGATGTGCCTAACGGTATTGACTACGCGGTGCCGCGCCCGGCAAGGCGCGCGGGCGTGTCGCGATTAGTCGGTGAATTCTTCGCCACGAATCCGGTATCGGCAGCACTGGCCGCCGACCGGCTGGTCACTTGATCGCCGGGAAGTCCGGACTCGACACGTTGACCTCATCACCTTTGAGTTTGAGGATCTGCCGGAGCGATTCGGCCTTCTCCTCGTTCCGAGACGAATCTCCCCACACCGCGCGGCGACTGCTCTTGAGGACCAGCGTGATGTCGGCGGGCGAGGACGCTTCGACCGAGACCGTGCGACCCCTCAACCAGGACGGCAGCTCCTGCGCCGTCTTCAGCACCGCGGTGGTGGTCGGATCCTTCGGGCCGGGATGGTCTGTGACCAGTGTCGGGAGCCCGGCGAACGCGGCGGGCAGCGACTTCCGGTCGGGGAATCGCTGGTAGATCATGCCCAGTCGGTCCATGACGCCGATCTTTCCGTCCTGCTCCAGCGTGACAACCGGGACTCGCTCGGTCACGTCGATGGTCAGGGTCGACGGGTAGCTCCGCTCGACGGTGACCTCCTCGATCGCCGGAAGCACCGCCACGCGGTCTGCGACGGCGACGGTGTCCACCTGGAGCAACGGTGTACCGGTCGGCGCCTGCGCTACGCGCCGGACCTCGTTCTCGTCGACGGCATTGGCGCCTGCGACCTCAACGTTGCGTACCGACATGAGCGGCGTGTAGTACGCGATCGCCACTGCGGCCCCGACGAGCACCACGGCCAGAAGCGCCGTGACGATCACCGTCACGCGGCTGGGACGTCGACCGCCCTCACCGCGCCCGCGGCCGCGGCTCACTCGCTCGCAGCCAGCGCCGACAGAATCGACGCAGCCTGCATCGTGATGTCACCCGCGCCGATCGTCAGGACGAGATCGCCTCGGCGAGCGCGTGCGGCAACGGCTCCGGCGATCTCCGACATGTGAGGCACGAACTCGGCGGGAGCCGTCACCTGATCGGCGATGAGGCGTCCGCTGACACCCGCCTGCGGAGCCTCACGCGCGCCGTACACGTCGGCGACGATCACCTCGTCGGCCAGACTGAGAGCTGCAGCGAACTCGGCTGCGAACTCGGCGGTCCGCGAGTAGAGGTGAGGCTGGAACACCGCGATGACCCGGCCGGACCCGTGGCGCACCACGTCGCGCGCAGCCTGCAGCATAGCCCGGACCTCGGTCGGGTGGTGCGCGTAGTCGTCGTAGACGTCCACCTCCCGCTCGCGGCCCCGCAGCTCGAATCGTCGATGAACTCCGCCGAAGCCCTCTATGCCGTCTGCGACAGCGTCTGCGTCGACTCCGGTGCGCACACATGCCACGAGCGCTCCCAGCGCGTTAAGTGCCATGTGCCTGCCCGGGAGCGTCACTTCGAGCGAGCGCTCGACATCGCCGTCGGTGACGGGTTCGTGCAACCGTATGGCCGACGTGCTGCCTGCTCCACGCGGCGTCACTTCAAGCAGTTCGGCGACAAGCGGCACATCGGGGGCCAGATCAGCGTGATCGCCTGCGCCGTACCCGAGCACCGCGACTCCGCGCTCGGTCAGCGACGCGGTACACCGTCCGCCGAGGGCCGCCGATCCTGGATCGTCCAGACACAGGACGAGGGAGCCGCCGGGGCGGATCTGCGCGGCGAACCGGTCGAAGACGTCGACGTAGGCGGCCTCGGTGCCGAAGAAGTCGAGGTGGTCCACTTCGATGTTGGTGACGACGACGACGTCGGCGGTGTACTGCAGGAGCGAGCCGTCGCTCTCGTCGGCCTCGGCGACGAACACGTCTCCGCTGCCGTGGTGGGCGTTGGTCCCCGATTCGTTGAGTTCGCCGCCCACCGCGAACGAAGGATCGATGCCGCAGTGCTGAAGCGCGACGACAGACATCGAGGTCGTCGACGTCTTACCGTGCGTCCCGGACACCAGCAACGTCCGGTAATCGGCCATCAGGAGCGCGAGGACTTGCGGCCGGTAGAGGATCTCGATGCCGCGGGCGCGGGCGGCCACGAGCTCAGGGTTGTCTTTCGGAATCGCTGCGTGGGTCGTGACGACGACAGTCGGGCCGCCGTCGAACAGATCAAGGGCGGCCGGGTCGTGGCCGACCTGGACGACTGCGCCCCTGGTCCGCAGCGCCAAAATACCGCGCGAATCCTTGGCGTCGGAGCCCGACACCTGCCCGCCTCGAGCGAGCAGGATCCGTGCGAGGCCGGACATACCAGCTCCGCCGATGCCGACCATGTGCACGCGGGCGAGCTTCGCGGGTAACTGCTGCGGTGTTGCGGGCGCAGTCATCGGCTTCTTCTCTCTCGTGCCAGTTCCAGTGCTGCGCTCGCGACGGCGATGGCCGCGTCGCGGTGCCCCACACCTGCTGCTGCCGTTCCCATCGCTGCCAGGCGGTCGGTGTCGGCGATCAGTGCCGGAACCTCGCGTCCCGCCCATTCGGCGGTGACGACCTCGTCGTCGACGATCACGCAGCCGCCGGCCTGCTCGACGGGCATCGCGTTGAGTCGTTGCTCTCCGTTGCCGTGCGGCAGCGGCACGTAGACGGCAGGCAGTCCGGTCGCCGAGATCTCGGCGACCGTCATCGCTCCGGATCGGCACATCACGAGATCGGCCGCCGCGTAGGCCAGATCCATCCGGTTGAGATAGCTGACTCCGACGTAGGGCGGTGCGCCCGCAGGTGAGACGGGGCTGATCGAGTTCTTCGGACCGTACGCGTGCAATACACCGATGCCGGCCGCGCCGAGCGCGGTCGCGGCCGGAGCTACGGCCTCATTGAGTCGCTGCGCCCCCTGCGAACCGCCGAACACCAGCAGCGTCGGCGCCTCCGGATCGAGCCCGAAGAACGCTCGCGCACGAGCGCGCACTGCGGCGCGGTCCAGGCTGGTGATTGCGCCGCGCACCGGGATACCGACAACGTCTGCATCGGGTAGTCCGCTGTCGCCGACCGCGGCGAGTACCCGGGACGCCACCTTCGCGCCGACTTTGTTGGCGATGCCCGCACTGGCGTTCGCCTCGTGGATGACAACGGGCCGCCTACTCGTCTTCCGCAGCTCCGCGCGAGCGGCCAGGTAAGCGGGTAGTGCGACATAACCGCCGAATCCCACGATGACGTCGGCGTCGACCTCCGCGAAGACCTTGCGCGTCGCGACGACCGACCTCGCGACGCGCCACGGAGTCTTCGCCAACTCCATGCCCGGTTTACGCGGCAACGGCACCGGCGGAATAAGCCGTAGGTCGTAGCCGCGCTCGGGAACGATCGTGGTCTCGAGGCCTCGAACGGTGCCCAGTGCCGTGATGCGCGCGGTGGGGTCCAGCTGTCGGACCGCGTCGGCGACGGCGAGCGCCGGCTCGATGTGGCCTGCCGTTCCGCCCCCCGCGACTACGACGGACAATGGCCTGTCGCCGGACTCACTGTGCTTGCTCACCGACGCCTGTACTCCCGTTCATTTGGCCATTCGGGTCGCGGACGACCCCTGTTCTCTCGACGCGGCGGCGTCCACGACTGGTCGCGCCGCACCGATTGTGGCTGTGGTCGGCGCTGCTGCCGAGCCGATCCGCCTCGCCCGCCAGGATAATGGATCTCGCCGGACGAGACCGCGCCCGTCCGTCGCGGTGTCGCCGACATCGGCCTCGCTCGACGAGCGCGTGCTGGAGCGGGGCGTCGCCCGTCGCTCTGCGTCGAGCGCTTGCGCTCAAGGCGATCGCGGAGCTGGTCGGCCCGCGGCGGACGGTACATCTCGGGGACCGGCAGCCGCAGGACGCGAGCGACTCCGCTCGGCCGGGCAACGCTCAGTGCGCGGACCGCGTCGGGCTCGTGGCGGGCAGCCGCCGCCAGCAGTCCGAGCATCGTCAACATCGTCAACATCGATGTGCCGCCGTTCGAGAGGATCGGCAACTGGATGCCTGTCACCGGCAGCAGGCCGGTGACATAGCCGATGTTGATGAATGCCTGCACGAGGAACAGTACGGTGATCGTCGCCGACAGCAGGCGCAGGAAGGGATCGATGGAGCGCCGCGCGATACGCATTCCGACCCAGCCGAGCAGGACGAACAGCGCGACGACTGTCAACGCTCCGATCAGACCGAGCTCCTCGCCGATGATCGCGAAGATGAAGTCGTTGTGCGCGTTCGGAAGATAGTTCCATTTCGCGGTACTGCGTCCCAGGCCGACACCGAACACGCCACCGTTGGCCAACGCGTACTGCGCCTGCGTCGCCTGGTAACCGTCACCGAGCGGGTCGTTGGTGCGACCGATGAAGCTGAACACACGAGCCGCGCGGTAACTCGAGGACAACGCGAGCGCGACGGCGATCGCGGCGAATCCGATGGCGAACCCGCCGAACACCCGTCCGGGGAGGCCTGCGAACCACAGGAGCGCGCCGACGATGAGTGCGATGATCATCGTCGTCGACTGGTTCGGCTCGAGGATGATGAGCGCACAGATCAGAATCCCCATCGGCACGAGCGGCAGGAGCAGTTCCTTGCCGAACGCGCCGACGCTGCGCCGGGACGCCAACAGGTGGGCACCCCACACACACAGCGCGACCTTGACGAGTTCGGACGGCTGCACCGACAGGCCTGCGATGGAGAACCAACGACGTGCGCCGTTGACGGTGACACCGATGCCCGGCACCAGAACCAGGACGAGCAGGAGGGTCGCCATCATGATGCCGACGGTCGCGAATCGCCGGAAGTACCGTATCGGGAGCTTCAAGGTCCCGTAGAACAGTGCGAGTCCCAGGGCGGCGAAGATCGCCTGGGTAGTGACCATCCCGTAAGCGGAACCGTCCTTGGCGTACCCCTCCACCGAGGATGCGGACAGGACCATGATGAGGCCGAGGACGGTCAGGATCACGGTCAACGACAGCACCATGTGGAACGATGCCAACGGTTTACCGAGGAGTGTCTTCACCCCTTCGCGCAAGGTGGTCACGATGCCTCGAACGTCGACCGACGACATCGAGAAGTTCAGGCTGCGCGACGGCTGCGACGCCTGTTCGCGAGACGACGAGTCGCGACGCCGACGGCCCGAGCGTGGACGCACGTCATCAACCGAAGAGTCCTCGAGGTCCCCGTCTTGGCTCTCCCCATCCGAGATGTCTCGATCCGGGCTGTCCCCGTCCGAGGTGTCCCCGTCAGCGGTATCCCCATCAGCCGAGGGGTCGGCGTCTGTCTCGATTGCGACGAACTCGGCGAGATCGTCGTTAGCGCTCCGAGGTCGCGCGCCGCGCTTCCGCGCACTCATGCGAGCCGCGCGTCGGCGAGGGCCACGGACGCAGCGGCGAACGAATCGCCGCGCGCCCCGTAACTCGCGAACATGTCCAGTGATGCGGCCGCAGGCGCCAAGAGCACCGCGTCCACACCGCCGCGTCCACCGCGAGCGTCTGCCTCTGCCAACTGCCAGGCCGCCGAGACCGCCTGTGCCATCACCGCGTCGGCGCCGTCAGCGCCGACCGCCGTGATGGCGGGAGTGTCGTCACCAGTCCGCTGAGTCATCACCGAACTATCGTCCCTTGTGAATACTGTGACTGCTGGGACTTCTGGGGCGTGTCGCGCAATCGCCTGCAGAATGATCTCCCGATCTGCGCCGATGGCGACCACTCCCGCCAACCGCTGTGCGTTGCGGATGATCAAGTCATCGACTGAGGCGCCCTTCAAGAGTCCGCCCGCGATCAGAACGACACGGTCGAACCCGGCGACCGCGGCCTGCGCGGCGTGGGGGTTGGTGGCTTTGGAGTCGTCGACGAACGAGACACCGCCTATCGTGACGACGACCTTCCCTCGGTGAGCACCCGGCGAGAAGCCTGCGAGCCCGCGCTCCACCGCGTCGGCCGATACACCCGCGGCTCGCATGAGCGCTGCTGCGGCGAGAGCGTCTGCACGGCCAGACGGACCCAGCGGACGAATGCGATCGACCGCGATCAGCGGCACCGGCGCGCCCGCGAACGCTCGGTCCACGAGCGCTCCTTCGATCACCCCGAGCTCCCCCGACTCTGGAGCGTCAAGCGTGAAACCGATGCGCCGAGCGCCGTCGCCGACCGGGAGTTCGGACGCGACCTCGTCGTCGAGGCCAACGATCGCGACCGCGCCCAGGAGCGCCCGCTGCTTGGCTTTCGCGTACGCCTCGAACGAGCCGTGCCAGTCCAGGTGATCGGGCGCGACGTTCAGGACGACACCCGCGGCGGGACGGACGGACGGCGCCCAGTGCAGCTGGAACGATGACATCTCCACGCACAGCACTTCGACACGCGGATCCGCCCGTAGTGCGTCCACCACCGTCAATCCGATGTTTCCGCAGGCCACGACCGACAGGTCCGCAGCCTCGCCGATCGCTTCCGCCATCGACGTCGTCGTGGTCTTTCCGTTGGTGCCGGTGATCACCAGCCAGGCACGCGGCGGGCCGTAGATGCCGGAGCGGTCAACCCGCCACGCGAGCTCGACGTCGCCCCACACCGGGATACCGGCGGCAGCGGATGCGGACAGAAGCGGGTCGTCGGGCCGAAATCCCGGTGAGACGACGATCAGATCGACGTCGGACGGCGCGCGTACCGACCCGTCGGCGCCGGTGAAGGCGTCCGGGCCCAGCACGGCCACATTGCGCGCCCGCAGGTCCGGATCGACGACGCCGTCGAGGAACTTGGTGTCGAGCATCGTCACCGTCGCACCCTGCTCGAGGAGCAGATCCAACACGGACAGACCGGTGGCACGAGCCCCGGCGACGAGGACGCGAGCGCCATCGAGCACGGGCGGAGCCGTCAGTGCCTCAGCTGCCATGCGATATGTACTCGCTATAGAACAGTGTCAGTCCGAGCGCACAGGCGATCGCTGTCAGCAACCAGAATCGGATGATCACTGTGGTCTCGGCCCACCCCCCCAGCTCGAAGTGGTGGTGGAACGGCGCCATCCGGAACACTCGTTTTCCGGTGGTCTGGAAGAACGTGATCTGGACGACGACCGACACGATCTCGGCAACGAACAGCGCACCGAGGACGACGGCGAGGAGTTCGGTCTTAGTGGTGATCGACAGGCCCGCGACGAGACCGCCGAGAGCCAGCGACCCGGTGTCGCCCATGAAGATCTTGGCGGGCGCGGCGTTCCACCAGAGAAATCCGAGGCATGCGCCGCCCGCCGCTACGGCGACGACAGCGAGGTCGAGCGGATCGCGGACCTGATAGCAACCGGCCTTGTCGTCGTTCGCGCCGAGCAGTTCACACGACTGGCGGAACTGCCAGAAGGTGATCAGCACGTACGCACCCATCACCATCGCCGCGGACCCGGCCGCGAGACCGTCGAGGCCGTCGGTGAAGTTCACCGCGTTCGACCACGCCGCGACGACAAGCCAGCAGAAGAACACGAAGCCGATCGCCGAGAGCGAGATGACGTTGATGTCACGTACGTACGACAGGTGCTCACTGGCCGGTGTCAGTTCGGCGCCGTTGCGGAACTGTAGGAGCAGCACACCGAAGATGATCGCGGCGAGGAACTGGCCGACCGATTTCGCTGTCTTGTTCAGCCCGAGGTTCCGCTGCTTGCGGATCTTGATGAAGTCGTCGAGGAATCCGACGATGCCCAGGGCCGTCGCCAGACCGAGGACGAGAAGGCCCGACGCGCTCGGTCCCGAGCCGTCCTGGATAAACCCGACGAGGTGCGCACCCAGGTACCCCAGCCACAGCGCGGCGACGATCGCCACGCCACCCATCGAGGGGGTGCCGCGCTTGGCCTGATGACTCTGTGGTCCTTCGACGCGGATCTCCTGGCCGAATCCTTGGCGGGAGAACACCTTGATCAACACCGGGGTCAGCAGAATCGACACCGCCAGAGAGATCACACCCGCGATCAGAATCTGGGTCACAGCTGGAAGTCCTCACTCGTCGAGAGAAGTTGAATTCTGAATCTATCGTGAGGACGGCCGCTCCGGGTGCACCGGGTGACCCGCCGCGCGTCGAAAATCACAGCTCCACGATCCTGACCTGCAGCCCGACCTCGTCACGCCAGTAGTCCACAAGCGCGGGCCCGAGCTCGTCCGGGCCCGCGACGATGGCGACATCGCCCGATCCGGGCGCATAGCCGGGTTCGCTCCGCATGTGTTCGATCGCTTCGGCGGGCGTCGCGACGAATGCGGCCTCGTCGCCCCACGAGCCCTCCATGACCGCCCCCTGGTGCAATGCGCGGACGATGCGCGTCGTGCCGACCGCGATGATCTTGTCGACAGCGACTCGAACAGCCTGCCTGCCCAGACCGTCATGGGCGAGTGCTCGAGCGTTGTCGTCGAGTCCGTCACGATCTACGAGCTCGCCGAACACCGCCCACGTACGTCGTCCCGGCTCTTCCTGCGACACCCCCCGATGTCCGCTTCCCGCACCGGATTCCGCGGCCACAGCGACCATCTCGCGCAGGAGGCGTCTGGCGTCTGCGACGTCGGCGCCCGAGTCGGCGATCAACACGGTCAACGGCTCGACTCTCACGCTTGAGTCTCCTTCGTCGGTGCCACGCCCTGGTTCGACCCGGCACCGGCCCGCCCCACACCCGCCAGACGCCGGTCCAGGGTCTCGGCGAGTACCAGGCGATCGTCGAACGGGTGCTTCACCCCGGCGACCTCCTGGCCGGTCTCATGCCCTTTTCCGGCAATGAGGACGACATCGCCGGGGCTCGCCCATTCGACAGCAGCCGAGATAGCGGCCCGACGGTCGCCGATCTCGCGGACATCGATGGCCCGGCGAACGTCTCCTGGCGTCTGGTCGGCTCCTGCGATGACTGCTGCGCGGATAGCTGCGGGCTCCTCGCTGCGCGGGTTGTCGTCGGTGACGATCACCAAGTCGGCGCCGCGGGCCGCGGCCTGGCCCATCAGCGGACGCTTCTCGGTGTCCCGATCACCGCCCGCCCCGATGACCACGCCGATCCGCCCGGACGACTGCGCGCCGAGGGTCGCGAGGACCGCATCCACGGCAGCCGGTTTGTGTGCGTAGTCGACCACAGCCAGGAAGTCCTGCCCACGATCCACCTTCTCCACGCGTCCGGGCACAGCGACCGTCGTCAGGCCGTGGATCGCCAGCTCGACGTCCGTACCGGCCTCGGCGACGACGGCGAGCGCGAGCAGCGCGTTCGCGACGTTGTACGCACCGGGAAGCGGAAGGACGACGTCGTGTTCGACACCGGACGGGTCGACGGTGCGGATCTGCTGGGTCCCCTGGTCCGACTGCATCGTCTCGAGCACGCGCCAACCGTCGCCGCGTCCGACGGCGCTGTCGGACGTGGCGACGGTGATCACCGGTCGGTCGCCGCTAGCGGCGACAGCGGCCATCTGTGAGCCCCAGTCGTCATCAACGCAGATCACCGAGCGCTGAGCGTGCACGGCCGAGTCGGCGGCGAACAGCCGTGCCTTCGCCGCGAAGTACTCGTCCATCGTGTGGTGGAAGTCGAGATGATCCTGCGAGAGGTTCGTGAACGCACCGACGGCGAAGCGGCAGCCGTCCACGCGGCCGAGCGCCAGCGCATGACTGGACACCTCCATCACGACGGCGTCTGCCCCGCGCTCGCGCATCACTGCGAGAAGACGCTGCAGGTCGGGAGCCTCCGGCGTGGTCAGTTCGCTGGGAATCGGCTCACCGTCGAGTCGTGATCCCGTGGTACCGACTATGCCCACGCTCGCCCCGGTCGCCCTCAGCGCGGCCTCCGCAAGGTACGACGTCGTCGTCTTACCCGATGTCCCGGTGATCCCGATGAGTGTCAGCGACGCCGACGGGTCGCCGTACACCCGAGAGGACACTGCGCCGAGCACGGCGCGCGGATCTGCGTGCACGAGCGCCGGCAGATCGGCGCCTCGCTCGCTGGCGCGCACGATGTCCAGCCCGACGTGGTCGGTCAAGACTGCGACCGCCCCCGCGTCGACGGCCTGGTCGACGAACTCGGCACCGTGCCTACGTTGACCGGGCATCGCGGCGAATAGGTCGCCGGGTCCACAGTTCTGCGCCCGGAGCGTCGCTCCGCCGACCCGCACACCGTCCGAGCTGCCGTCGACATCGAGGTCCGCGACATCGGCGAGTTCGGCGACGTTCACCGGCTCGGTCACCGGTCGCAACCGAATCGCCTGCGGATCGTCTTGTGCGCTCACTGCGCCACCCCTCTCGTCGAGATAAGTCTGGGAGATCAGTATGGGAGATCGGTCTGAGCGTTCTCGGCCGCCGCTGCGACGCATTCGTCCAACCTCTGATCTCCTGCGTCCAGCGCGTGTCGGTAGACGAATCTACCGTGACGCTCAGTCGATCAGGACTGCAGGCGCAGACGCGGAGCGGGCTGCGCGGAATATGGAACTCGCTCGTGTTGCAGCAACCACTTGCCGATCGTGCCGAACAGCGGGGCCGCGCTCTGTCCGCCGCTCCCGTCCGAACTGCGGACCGGGTTGTCCATCATGATGCCGACGACGTATCGCGGGTCGTCGGCCGGCATGATCCCCGCGAAGGTGATGTTGTAACTCGACCGCGAGTAGCAGTTGCACTTCGGGTCGACCTGCTGCGCGGTGCCGGTCTTGCCGGACGTCTGGTAGCCGGCGATCGCACCCGACGCTCCGGTCCCCTGCTGCGGTCCGCCCTCGTCGTCCTGCATCACGGCCCGAAACATGTCGCGCACCGTGTGCGCTGTCTTCGGGGACACCACTCGTACCGACTCGGGAGCGTCGCCGCCCTCGATGATTCGCGGTTGAATGCGGACGCCGTCGTTCGCGATGGCCTGGTACATGGACGTCATCTGCAGCAGCGTCATCGACAGCCCCTGGCCGATCGGCAGGTTGGCGAAGGATCCGCCGGACCATTGGCTGAGTGCGGGTACTGCGCCGGGGCTCTCGCCGGGCAGTCCGACGTCGGCTGTCACACCGAGTCCGAACTTGCCGAGCATGTCGGCGAACCGGCGTTCGCCGACTCGCTGCGCCAGCATCAGCGTGCCTACGTTCGACGACTTGCCGAAGATCCCGGTGGTCGTGAACGGCGCGGTGCCGTGCGGCCACGCATCGTTGACGGTGATCCCGGACATCCGAATAGATCCGGGCACTTGGAGCACCTCGTCGGGGTTGGTCACGCCGTACTCGATCGCGGAGGCCGCGGTGATCACCTTGTTGACCGATCCCGGCTCGAACGGCGAAGTGACCGATCGATTGCCGCGATCGGCGTCCTGCTGCTGGTCAGCGGGCAGTGACGGGTTGAAAGTACTGTCGTTGGCCATCGCCATCACCTGTCCGGTGTGACTGTCGAGGACGACCGCGGAGACGTTGTGCGCGCCCGAGGCCTTCTTGGCCATGTTGACCTGGCTCTGCACGAACCACTGGACGTCGGAGTCGATGGTCAGTCGCACGGTCTTGCCGTCGACGGCCGGATGCACGTTTCGACTGCTGCCCGGAATGACGGCACCGTCCGCCCCCTGATCGAACGTCTCGGTGCCGTCGGTTCCGGCCAGCACCGACTCCATCGACGACTCGAGTCCTTCGGCGCCGTTTCCGTCGTAGTTGACGTCGCCGACCAAGTTCGCTGCGAGCGACCCGCCCGGATACACGCGGATGCTCTGCGGGTCCGCACCGACCTCGGGGAACTGATCCATGATCCCGGACGCGATCTCGGGGGTGATCGAACGTGCCAGGTACACGAAGTCCTTGTCGGACGTCAGTTTCGCCAGGAGATCCTCGGCGCTGATGCTGCCGCCGAGTGCGGACGACACGCCCGCGGCTATCTGCTTGAGGCGAGTGTCGACGTCCGGAAGACTCGGGTCCTTCTCGTGTTCGTCGGCGATCGACTTACGGACCGACTTCGGCAGAAAGGTGAGGGCACGCGCGTCATCAGTGTGAGCCAGAAGTCTGCCGCTGCTATCGACGATCGAGCCGCGTGTTGCAGGCAGCACGGACGTGACGGTTCGCTGTTGCGCGGCTTGCGCCGAGATCGAGTCGGCTGCGATTACGTGGACGTACACCATCCGGCCTGCGACGAGCGCGCAGGCGAGCGCGACGATGACCCACAGCATGCGCTGTCTGCCGATGAAGCGTTTGGACGGTGCGGTGTCGAGTTCGGCGATCCGGTCGTCGGCAGGCTGTGGAGCGTCGGGCGTACCGGCCGTCGATCGGACGCCCGGCCGAGAGACCGGCGGGCGGACTGATCGGGATCGGGTCATGATCGTCGATTCTCCCCCGCGTCAGCGCGGAGATTCTGCATTACGCTCCGGCGTGGCGTCGACGGGGGCGGTGACGTTCGTCTGCGGGCTGCTCACCTGCCGACGCGGCTCGACCTTCGGGCGGACATTCGGCGCGGGGCCGTCCGACGGCGCAGTCGTGTTCGGCGCAGTCGTATTCGGCGCAGTCGTGTTCGGCGCAGTCGTGTTCGGCGCAGTCGTATTCGGCGCAGTCGTATTCGGCGCAGTCGTATTCGGGGTGCGAGTACTCGGCGCAGCAGTGTCGCCGGCCCCCTGGAGTCCTTCGGAGTCGTCGACACCCTTCGGGTCGATCTTGTCGACGGGGTCCGGAGCGGGGTTCAGATCAGGCACTCGATCGCCTTCGGAGACCGTCGGAGACCCGACCCGGTGCGACTTGCCGTCGGCACCGATAACGATCTGCACGGCGCCTTGACTGGGGACCATGCCGAGGTCACCGGCCTTCGCGGCGAGCGCGGGTGCCGAGTCGGCGAGGTCGTGCTGCCGTTTGAGGTCGTCCCGCTTGTCTTGCAGGGTCTGATTCTGCTCGCGCATGGCGTCGAGGGCGTACGAGTTCTGCGCCGATTTGGTCGTCAAGAAGAGGGTGAGTCCGAGCGCTCCGGCGATGAGCAGCAGTACGGGGAAGACCAGCGGGATGCCGCCGATGCGTTTACGAGTGACCGCCGAGACAGCCGCTTCGGGTGACAGACGGCGCTGCCTCCGGTCGAGCGCACGCTGGGCGGCTTTCGACCGCGTCGCACGATCGCCCGATCCGACGCCGCGGACCCGACGCGGGGAGCCCGCGTGCGCACGTGCGCCCGCCGAGCTCTCGCCGCTGCGGCCGGACGTGCGGGTGGCGACCGTCTTCTTGCGGTCGTCGATAACCATGCTCATCGTGCTCCCCCTTCGTTCACTGCCGTCCCCCGGCGTCTGCTGCGATGCGTTCTATTGCTCTGATCCGGACCGGCGCCGACCGCGGATTCTCTTCTCGCTCTGCCTCATCGGCCTGTTCCGCGCCCCGTGTGACAAGGCCGAAGCGGGCGGCCGTGCCCGGCAAATCCACCGGAAGCCCTGCCGGCGTGGTGTTCCGGACGACTTTCGCGAAGTCGCGTTTGACGATCCGGTCCTCGAGCGACTGGTAGCTCATCACCGCGAGGCGACCGCCGACGGCCAACAGGTGCAGCGACGCCGGAATCACGCCGCGCAGCGACTCGAGCTCGTGGTTGACCTCGATCCGGAGCGCCTGGAAGGTCCGCTTGGCCGGGTGCCCTCCCGTTCGACGAGTAGCCGCCGGAATCGTCGCGTAGAGCAGTTCGACGAGCCTGGCCGACGTGGTGAACGGTTCGACGGCCCGCTCGCGCAGCACTGCCGACGCGATCTTGCCTGCAAAGCGCTCCTCGCCGTACTCACTGAGGATGCGGGCGAGCGCACCGTGGTCGTACGTGTTGAGGACGTCGGCCGCAGTCAGTTCGTCGTCTGCATTCATCCGCATGTCCAGAGGTGCGTCGACCGAGTAGGCGAACCCGCGTTCGGCCCGATCGAGTTGCATCGAGGACACACCGAGATCGAGGAGGATTCCGTCGACGGCCTTCAGATCGGCGGTCGCGGCGACGTCGCCGATCTCGTCGTAGCGCGCGTGGTGGTAGACGACGCGGTCACCGAACTGCGCGAGTCGGTCACCGGCGATGTCGATGGCCGACGTGTCGCGATCGATCGCATGGACGGTGAGCCCGGGAAGCCTGCGCAAGAAGTACTCGGTGTGTCCGCCGGCTCCGAGAGTCCCGTCGACGAGAACACTTCCCGCGCCGTCGTCGGAGGTTCGCGTCAGGGCGGGTTCGAGGAGCCGGAACATCCGCTCGGCCATCACCGGCACGTGGCCGTGTTCGCCGTGCTGACGTTCGTTCACCAGTCCCTCCCCTTTGGTCCCTGAAGTCCTGTAATCCCTGAATGCCGCTGATCTCTGCGGATACGACTCTGCGGTGAGGCGGGGTCCCCGCCCGAGCGCACCTGGCGTTGGGGAAGTACGTCAGGGTCGATCGGGCCGAGGCCTCATCTCACCGCAGCTGTCGTGAGTTCTTGTTCAGTTCGTCAATGTCTGTGCCGGACGCTTGCGGCGACCCGGAGGCCCCGCCGGCCTGCGAATCGATCCGGCTAGAGGATCGATTCCAGTGCTTGCGAGCCCGCGTTCGAGAACGCTTCCTCATGCTCCGCCTGGTACTCGCGCCACTTCTGCGCGTCCCAGATCTCGAGGTGGTCGTACGAGCCGATCACCACACACTCCTTGGTGAGCGATGCGTATCCGCGATGCTCACTCGAGAGGCTCACCCGCCCCTGCCCGTCGAGTCGTTGTTCGTCGGCTCCTGCGAAGAAGTACCGGAGGAACGCTCGCGCTTCGGGATCGTTGCGCGAGGCCGCCACAGCCTTATCCGCGATGGAGTCGAACTCTTCGGCTCGATACACCGACAGGCTGTGATCTTGGCTTCTCGTCACCATGACCCCTCCTGACAGTGCGTCTCGAAACTTCGCGGGCAACGTCAGTCGCCCTTTGTCATCGAGTTTGGGCGTGTACGTGCCGACGAAACGAGCCATGTCGGCACCTCCTCACCCGATGCTGAGTTCGGTGGTTCCGGTATCCTCCGCGCCCAGTGATGCCCACTCTACCCCACCTTCCACCACTTTCCACCCCTCATACCCCACTTCTCCACCACAGTCGGATAAAACCGCAGGTCAGATGCAATCACACCGTGGTGATTCTCAGATTTGAATGTCGCGTTCCCGCGTGTCACACGGTCATCAATGAGGCAGAACAATTCTGGAGTGCCTGGTGGGACGACTTTGGATCAGCGAGTGGGTGAAAGTGGGGACACCAGGTGGGGGAAGGTGGGGATGTCGGGGTATGACGGGGCATACCCAAACGAAAATCGGGGCCGCACCCTTCGTAGTGAAGGTGTGCGACCCCGATCTCAGGTCGAACTATTCGATGGCGACCGTCAAGTCGTCAGCTGTCGTCTTGCTCGAATCGCCTCTGGAACCGCGACTCCATCCGCTCGCTGAACGATGGCCGTCCGCCTCGGTTCGGTTTCCCGTCCCCGCGCGGACCCGACTGCGCTCCGTTCGGGTCCTGAGCTCCATGCCGATTCGGCGCGAGCAACCCGAAAGCTGCGGCACCGAACATGACGAGGAATCCGACGAAGCTCAAAATCTTGAGTCCGCCGAGTTCGAAGTCGACCATCAGTCCGCCGACCAACATAGCGAGTCCGATGAGAAACCCTAGCGCCGCGATAAGACGACGTCGTGCTGTCGGACGACCTACGCGCTGTTTGGTAACGCTCGAGGCGAACTTCGGATCCTCGGCGTACAGCGCGCTTTCAATTTCATCGAGCATCCGCTGCTCGTGCTCGGAAAGCGGCACCATCCCTCCCTCGCTGGTCGTCCGGGCGTCATCTTGTCGTTGCCCAGTTACTCCTCATGATACGAGCAGATCGGCCATCCGACCACCTTCGGTACTGAAGGTGCGCCTCCGATGCCCGATCTTCCCCTGTTCGTACGCCAACAGCGTCGCATCCGCTACATCGAGAAACTCCATGGCGCGCCGTTCTACACGGCTGCAGAGCGTGGAATCAACTGTACGGACGAGCCCCGCCTCGACCTTCGCGCGCATCGCGGACAGGCCGCCGAAATACTCGGCCAGGTCGTGCGCTTCGGGCGCGACCGCGCGGATACGACTCCATGCGTCCCGAGCATCACGACGTCGCCGGACCGGTCCAGCGGGCTCATACACGGCGAGTACTGCCCCCGACGCCCGGATTGCTGCCAAATAGAACAGACGGAACCGTTCGGCACCGTCGTCCTCGACAGCGGACGCGTCGTCGAACAGCGCTTCGGCGCGTTCAAGGAGCTCGCGGCTCCGGATCACGACGCGCTCGTCGACGATCTGCCTCGACTGCGACCGCGTAGGCTGTGCCATCTCGCCTCACTCACTTCGTCGGCTGGGCCCGTCCTTCCGGGCTCGTTGAAGTCGAGACTCCCACGGAGGTCTGACAATTCCGCGCGCTAATGTCGTCGGCGAAGGATTCTCGGCCCGCCCGCGGTACGAGATCGCGGATAGCCGAGAGGAAAGGGGTGCGCGCCGTGACGTCTCCGTCCCCGTTCCGGATCGTTGCGCTCGACCCCGCCGACGCCGACCGCTGGCTCGACCCCGCGGTGCACATCTATGTGACGGCGATGGAGTATCCGCGGAGCACCGAGTACCACCGGTCCCCCCTGTGGCGCGACCACATCGCCCGCCCCGGCTGGTTCGCGGTCGGTGCGGTCACTCGAGTCTCCGCGGTCGACGCCCTGCGGCCCGCGGTCGCCCGTCTGCGCGTCGACGGACTCACGGGCTCCGAGCGCGAGATCCTGGTCGGTGTCGCCTACGGATACCGCGGAGCACGCGACCAGTGGTGGAACCAGCAGTTGCGGTCCGGGCTGCGTCGCACCGGCCGGACCGCCGATCAGATCGCCGCGTTCACCGCCGACTACTTCGAGCTCACCGAACTCCACGTTCACCCGATGGCACAGGGTAGGGGCGTCGGCGAGCGACTACTGACAGCCTTGCTCGCCGACCGACCGGAGTCCAAGGTACTGCTCTCGACCCCGGAGGTCCCGTACGAGGAGAACCGGGCATGGTCGCTGTATCGGCGCCTCGGGTTCGGCGACGTACTACGTCGCTTCACCTTCATCGGCGACCCTCGCCCGTTCGCGTTCCTGGGCAGGCCACTCCCGCTGACCGAACAGGTCGGCCCGTGTCGCGACGAAGATCGGCGCGGTCCTCTGGCACGATGACACCGTGAAGTCACTGTGTCGCGTCCCGATCCTCGCCGTCGTCGCACTGCTTGCGCTCGTCCCCTTGCTGTCCGGGTGCTTGACTAAGTCCACGACCGTCGGCGATCAGTTCTCGGGCCGCGTCATCGTCGCCACCAGTCCGGATTCGGGTCCCACGACGCCGGCCTTCGACATCCCGGCGTCACTGAGCGGACAGGTGTGGGCCTCGGAGTTCCCGACGAAGGACACCGCACCGGCGCCGACTGCCACGACGGCGCCGGACACCGGGGACACGCCCGCACCGACTGCGCAGGGCAAGGCGGGAGCCCAATTGTCGTTCGACCACCTGTCGACCGGCCAGTTCGGCCAGCTCGGCGCCATCGTCGCCGCGGCACTCCCCGACCAGACAGCGACGGTCGACATGAAGGTGACGCGCAGCGGCGACTTCGTGCGACTGCGCGGATCGGCGGCGCTCGCCGAACTCGACCAGAAGACGTCGTACCTCGCCATCACCGTCGACTTCGCCGGGCCGGTCGTCGCGACCAACGGCCAGCAGACCGGCGACTCGACCGTCACCTGGATTCCCGCGCCGGGCCAGACCACCGAGTTCAACGCGGACGCCGAGTACGCCGACCCTGCGACCGCGGCCGTCCCCAGCTGGTCATGGTTCATGCTGTTGCTGTGCGTGGCCGTGATCGTGTTCATCGCAGTCGCCGCTTACAAGAACCGCGACAACAATCCGCGCCCGGGACGAGTCCTCAAGTCCAAGCCGCTGCCCAAACCCTTGCAGAAGGTGGCCGACAAGGTCTCTAAGGACGAGACCGATCCTGAGGCCCCCTAGCCTAGTCTCCAACGGTCAACGGTCTGGCCCCGATGGGCCGGTGCCTCGAAAGGCCCAGGAAGCGCCCGAGCGTCAGGCCGGTGTGAGCGCTCCCCGGGTGTCGACACCGATCCGCTCAAGGACCTCACTGGTGGCCTTCGCGAAGTTCAGGGTGCAGAAGTGCAGACACGGAGCCCCCTCGGCGATCAATCGCTCCGAGGCCTCCGTACACAGGTCGATGCCGACGGCGCGCACCGCTTCCCGGTTCTCCTCCGGTCCGTCCCCCGCTGCGCGTGCGAGACGTTCTTCGACGTCGGCGGGAATCGTGCTACCCGACAACTCAGTCATCCGACGCGCGCCCGCGAGCGACGTGATCGGCATGAGCCCGGGAATGATCGGCTTTGCGCCCTGTTCCGGATCGGCGGCCGCCACTCGGTCGCGCAGCCGTAGGTAGTCCTCAACGTCGAAGAAGACCTGGGTGACCGAGTACTCCGCACCGGCACGCAGTTTTCGAACGAGGTTCTCTGTGTCGGCGTCCAGATCGGGAGCACTGTGGTGCCCTTCGGGAAATGACGCGACACCGGTGTGGAAGTCGCCGAGACCATCGATCATATCGACGAGTTCGGACGCGTACTCGACGCCGTCGGGGTGCGGGGTCCATGCGCCGAGCGGATCACCCGGCGGGTCGCCTCGCAGAGCGAGGAGATTGACGATCCCCTTGTCGGCGTACGCACCGACAAGGGCGCGAAGCTCGTCGACACTGTGGTTGACGGCTGTCAGGTGGGCGATCGTCAACAGGGTCGTCTCGGTCGCCAGCTCACCCGCGATCCGAACGGTGCGGTCCCTGGTCGATCCGCCTGCGCCGTACGTCATGGATGCGAAGGCGGGGTTCATTCGCTCGAAGACGCGGACTGCGCGCCAGAGCCGAGCCTCGGCTTCTAAGTCGCGTGGCGGAAAGAACTCGACAGAGAACGGCACCGGGCCGCTGCCTCGGGCCGCGATCGCTTCGACGACCGACTGGCCGCCCGCGCGGGCAGGCGCGGACACAGTTGCTTCACTCACGTCCCCGATCATACGGACGAGTCCAGCCCGCCCCGGCTCGATGCTTCGAACCCGCCGCCGTTCACCACGGCCGTGAGACTGGTCACCCCGTGCCGCCCCGGTAGGCTGACCGCGTGTTGAATCTGACCGATGTGCCTGCTGCCGTCGACGCGGTGCTGGACGAGTTCTTCCAGGCCACGGCACCGATCTTGGAGTCGATCTATCCGACGGTCGGCGACGGTGGCGCCGCTCTGCGAGAGTTCGTGATGACTGGCGGCAAGCGCATTCGTCCGATGTTCGTCTACGCGGGCCGTCGCTGCCCCGGCGATAAAATCACGGTGAGTGAAACTCCGAGAGACGGCGACGAGACGCTGCGGGTCTGCGCCGCGATCGAGCTCATTCAAGCGTGCGCGCTCATCCACGACGACATTCTCGACCGATCCGACACTCGACGAGGCAACCCGACGATTCACCGTCGCTTCGAAGCACTCCATCGCGCTCGAGGTTGGGGCCACGACCCCGCGCACTACGGCGACTCGGCAGCCATTCTGATCGGCGACCTCGCGCTGGCCTGGGCGGACGATCTGTTCCACGGTGCGCTGCCCGTCGCAATCGCCGACCAGACCACCCCACCGCGCCCCATTCCCTTCCCGGCCTCCGCGGTGTGGTCGCAGATGCGCACAGAGGTGTTGGCCGGTCAGTTCCTCGACATCACGAACGAGGCGTCGGGCGATGAGTCAACGACGGCTGCCGAACGTGTCATGACGTACAAGACGGCCGCGTACACGGTCGCGCGGCCACTCGAACTCGGTGCGACGTTGGGTGGCGCCGACGAGAACATGCGTCGCGAACTGCACGGGATCGGCATCGATCTGGGCGTCGCATTTCAGCTCCGCGACGACCTGCTCGGCGTGTTCGGCGACCCTGCCGAGACCGGCAAGCCGTCGGGGGACGATCTGGTCGCAGGCAAACGCACGGCGTTGCTCGCCGTCGCTCTTCGGAGCGCCGACGACGCCGCCCGCAGCGTCTTGCGAGAGAGCATCGGGCGCACTCTCGACGACGCCGAGATCGCCGCGGCCCGAGGAGTTCTCGTCGATTCCGGGGCGGTGGCGGAGATCGAACGACAGATCGCCGTGCGACGTGACGCAGGCCTGGCCCGGATCGATGTATTGGACTGCGACGAGTCGGCCCGCGCCGACCTGTGTGCGCTGGCGCATCGCATCACCGACCGGAGTCGGTGATGGCATCGCGCGTCGCCGTGATCGGCGCAGGCCTGTCGGGGCTGGCCGCCGCCGCCCATCTGCGCGCGACGGGACTCGAGGTGACCGTCTTCGAAGCCGAGGACTCCCCCGGCGGGCTCGTCCGCACCGAGACAATCGGAGGGCACCGATTCGACACCGGCGCAACGGTCCTCACCATGCCGTCGCTGATTCTCGGCGTGTTGACTGCGCTCGGTGTCGACGCCGACGAGGCGAACCGTCGCCTGGCTCTGCGCACCGTCGACCCCAGTTACGTCATGAACTACGCCGACGGCACGAGTCTGGCGGTTCCGCATGACGCCACCGCAATCCCTGCGGCAGTCTCATCGGTCTTCGGCGAGCAGGCGGGCGACGGCGTCGCCGATCTGCTGCGCTGGCTCCGCCGCGTGTACGACGCCGAATTCGACACCTTCATCGACCGCAACTTCGGCGGCCTTGCCGATCTGGCCGATGGGCGGACCCGGCGGGCAGCCGCCGAGCTGGTCGGTCTGCGGACCCTCGGCGGGCTCACCGGTGCGATCGCTCGATTCGTCACCGACGAGAAGTTGCAGCGCGCCTTCACTTTCCAGGCCTTGTACGCGGGCGTTCCGCCGCATCGCGCACGTGCGATCTACGCGATCATCCCGGATATGGACATCGGGCGAGGAGTCTTCGCGCCTGCCGGCGGGATGGGGCGGGTGGCACGAGTACTCGCCGACGCGCTCACCGACAGCGGCGTCGAGATCGAGTACCGGGCGCCGATCGCATCGATCCGTAGGGACGCGCACGGAAGGGTGAGCGGCGTCTCGACCGACGACACCGTCGTCCCCGTCGACGCTGTCGTCGCGACACTCGAACGGGACGGCGTCGCCCGGCTCACCGGCGAACGCCCGAGGCGTCGGCTGCGGTACTCGCCGAGCGCCGTCGTCGTGCACGGACTACTGCCCGCCGGAACCACCGACGCGTGGCGATCCGGGCATCACACGCTCGACTTCGGCGCAGCGTGGACACAGACCTTTGCCGAGATCACCGGGCGGCGTGGGCGAGTGATGTCCGACGGTTCGTTCCTGATCACTCGCAGCGCGGTCGGCGACTCGTCGACCTTCGTCGCCGGAGGATTGGAGTCGGTGTCCGTGCTGGCCCCGACACCCAACCTCGATTCGGCCGCTCTGGACTGGGATCGGATCGCCGAGCCGTACGTCGCGGAGATCCTCGGAACGCTCGCGTCGAGAGGATATCCGGGGATCGACTCCATGCGCGTCGTGCGCGTTGACCACCCGACGACGTGGTCGCGGGCCGGACTGCCTGCCGGCACCCCTTTCTCGGCGGCGCACACCGCAACGCAGACCGGTCCGTTGCGGACGGCCAACGTGTGGCCGACCAGCCCGAACCTCGTGCTCGCCGGAAGCGCGACGGTGCCGGGCGTTGGCATCCCTCCGGTCGTCGTGTCGGGTTCCCTGGCCGCGGTCCGCGTCACCGAACTGCTGCGCGCCAGGGATGGTGGGCGGTAGATGTCGACTGTGACTGATCGTGTACGCCGCTACCCTGATGCGGTCCTCGGACTCCTCGGGTCGGTGGCCGTCACCATCGGCACATACGGGTTGGCCGACGTGCCTCGCAACGATGCGACGCTGGAACGACTCGGTCTGGTGCCCATGTCGTACGGCCACGGCAAGACGCTGTCGGGGATCGTCTTCTGGCTCGGCATCACGGCCATGGTCGTCGCATGGGTCCGGATCGGCCGCGACCGCGAGTCGATGAGTCTGCGCGCGATGTCGACGACGGTCCTGGTGTGGGCGGCTCCGCTGATGTTCGCGATACCGGTGTTCAGTCGCGACGTGTACGCCTATCTAGGACAGGCCGCAGTCCTGGCCGCCGGCTTCGACCCGTACAACGACGGCCCGGCACACGTGCCCGGCCCGATCGTCGACTCGATGGCGCAGATCTGGGCACCCACGACGTCGCCGTACAACCCGGCGTTCATGCTGTTGGCACGTGGGGTCTTCGCCCTGACCGGCGAGAACGTGTTCGCCGGAGTGATGGTGTTCCGGCTGGTACTGCTCCCCGGATTGCTCTTGGCGCTGTGGGCGGTGCCGCGGATCGCCGAGCATTTCGGCGCAAGCCGACGTTCGGCGATCTGGCTCGCGCTGCTCAATCCGCTGTTGTTGATCCACCTCGTCGGCGGCCCACATGGCGAGATGCTGTTGATGGGCGTCGTCGCCGCGGGGATCGTTCTGGTGTGCGACGGCCGCCACGCGCGCGGGCTGGCGGTGCTGGGACTCGCCGTGTCGTTGAAGGTGACCGCAGGCGTGATCGTGCCGTTCGTAGTGTGGATCTGGCTCGACCATCTGCGCAAAGAGCGCGAGGTGTCCCTGCGTGACCGGATCGGCGTGTTCGCCGCGACCGCAGCGATTCCCGTCGCCGTGTTCGGCGCGTTCACCGTGGTCCTCGGCCTCGGGTTCGGCTGGCTGAACGGCCTCGCGTTCGCGAATCGAATCATCAACCCGTTCACGATCCCGACCGCGGCCGCGCATCTGATCGCCTGGGTGGCGTCGCCGTTCCACGCGTGGAATCTGCACGAGGTACTCGGAGTGACCCGAGACATCGGTTCCGTTGTGATGGCAGTTGCGCTCGTCTACTTCTGGTGGCGCGGGCGCCGCGACGAGCGAACGGCGATGGCCTTCATGTGTTGGGCGGTGTTCGCGGTGCTGGTGCTCGAGCCCTCGACACTGCCCTGGTACTACACGTGGGTCACCGTGCTCGTCGTCGCGTTCACGCTTCCGATGTGGGTGCGCCAGGTGATCGCGGCGGCGAGCGTCGTCCTGTTGATCCTGTTCCAGCCCGACGACTCGATCCTGTTCTACAAACCGTTCGAGTCACTGCTGGCGTTAGCCCTCGGCGTCCTCGCCGCGGTGTCCCTTCGCCGCCGAGATCCGCTGCGGCTGACTCGCTTCTGCGGTGTGCTCCGCCCAGGCGTCTCCCCCGACACCCGTGGCTGATCCGGGCCGCGGCTTCGCGATCGCTCGCGCCGTCACGGCCGATGCGGGCCGCACCTACTATCTCGCCTCTCGACTACTGCCGCTGCGCCGACGCCGCGCAGTGCACGCGCTGTACGCTTTCGCCCGGATCGTCGACGATGTGGTCGACGGCTCGGGATTCGTGCACTCACCCGGGGACCGTGTCGACATGCTCGACGCGGGCCTTGCGGCGGCCCTGGCCGATCGAGAAACGCCGTCGGGTCTAGAGCCCGGAGAAGCCGACGTCCTCGCCGCCCTCGCTGTCGCGGTGCACGACAACGGAATCGACGTCGGCACTTTCGACGCCTTCTTGCGTTCGATGCGGATGGACATCCCCGGCACGGATGTCTTCCGGTCCCGCTACCGCACCTTCGGCGAGCTCGCCGAGTACACGTACGGTTCCGCAGCGGTCATCGGCCTCCAACTGGTCCCGGTCCTGGGGGCCGACCCAACGCTCGCCGACGGAGCCGCCCTTCTCGGAGATGCGTTCCAGCTGACGAACTTCCTCCGCGACGTCGCCGAGGACCTGCGACGCGACCGGATCTACCTGCCGTTGAACGAACTCGGCGCGTTCGGCGTCGACGAGCAGTCGCTGCGCTCAGATCTGGACCGGCGTTCGACGAGCCGCCCGATGCGGCACGCGATCGCCCATCTGATCGCCGTAAATCGCGATCAGTATCGTCGCGCCGCCGGGTCGATCGCGCAGTTGCCACGCTCGAGCCGCCCCGCGATAGCTGCGGCCGCGGCGTCGTACGGTGACATTCTGCGCGTGATCGAAGACATGGGCTACGACGTCATGCGGACTCGGGCCGTGGTACCGACCCGCACTCGGATCGGCCACGCAGTGGCCGCGTCGTTGACCGCGGCGCGGTGACGGTGCTCGACGCAGCCGGTCAGAACGCCTGAGCTTGCGCGCGTCTGATCACTTCACGCGCGGAATGCGTGTGCAAAGCGTCTGCTGGGCGCAGCGCGAGATCGTCGTGTTCTTCGAACAGCCACGCCAACGCCTCGTCGCGGGTGTACCCGCCGTCGAGCAGGGTCGTGACGAGTCCTTCGAAGTGTTTCGCGAGACCGTCCGAGCCGAAGAACGCTGCCGGGATGACCGGCTGTCCGCCGCGCGAGGCGGCGAGCAGATTGTGGTCGCGGATCAGCGTGCGAATCCGGTTCGTGGAGACCCGCAGCCGGGCGGCGGCCTCCTCGAGGCTCAGCACGTCGGCGTCGTCGGGAAGGATGTCGATGGAAAGCGGAAGGGAACCCACGGACGATGACACTACCCGCCCGTGACCTCCAGGTCACACGACTAGCGGTGCGTTACGGGTAGATTCGATCACCGTGAACACCCCCGACGACCCGCTGATCGGCCGCGTCCTGGAACGCCGCTATCAGATCGACGCGCCGATCGCGCGCGGCGGGATGTCCGCAGTCTACGTCGGCACCGATCTACGGCTACACCGTCGTGTAGCGGTCAAGGTCATGGATGCACGCTATGTCGGCGATCCGCAATTCCTCCGTCGCTTCGAGTTCGAGGCGCGCGCAGTCGCCGGGCTCAGTCACCCGGGGCTGGTCGCGGTCTACGACCAGAGCATCGACGGCGAGATCGCTTTCCTCGTCATGGAGTTGGTGCGCGGCGGCAGTATCCGCGAACTCCTCCGTGAACGTGGACCGATGCCCCCGCACGCCGTGGTCTCGGTGGCCGTCCCGATGCTCGGCGGTCTCGGTACCGCGCACCGTGCGGGCCTGGTGCACCGCGACGTGAAACCCGAGAACGTACTGATCTCCGATTCGGGCGATATCAAGGTCGCCGACTTCGGCCTCGTACGCGCCGTGGCGGAGGCCGGGGTGACGTCGGCGAGCGTCATCCTCGGCACCGCGGCGTACCTCTCGCCCGAACAGGTCTCGTCGACCGATATCGACGCGCGCAGCGACGTGTACTCGGCCGGAGTACTGCTGTTCGAACTCCTCACCGGCCGTCAGCCGTTCAGCGGCTCAACGCAACTGGCCCTCGCCTACCAGCGACTGTCGTACGACGTTCCGGCGCCCGGAGACATCATCGACGGCATTCCACCTCAGATCGACGACATAGTGCTGCGTGCCACCGAACGCCATCCCGACGATCGCTTCGTCGACGGCTTCGACATGCAGCATGCGGTGCTCGACGCGGTCGACGAGCTCGGGCTTCCCGCGTTCACAGTGCCCGCACCCCACCAGGCGTCGGCCCGTGTCACCTCGGCCATCGCCCGTCCGGTTCGCCCACCGCGGGCGGCTCAGGCCGGCCCGGGTGCAATGGCCGGGACGCGACAGGCCGCCGAGCCGCACCTACCCGACGACGACACAGACTTCGACGACCCGCAGTACGACGATGACGACGAGTTCGACGACCCGGACTTCCGCGACCGCGACCCGCGACGTGAGCACCGTGGAGTCGACCGTCGAGACCACGACGTCGACTCGATGCCGGCCACTCGCCGTCTGACCGCGATCGTCTGGCTCGTTCTGATCGTTCTGGCCGCCGCCGGAATCGCTGCCGTCGGCTGGGCCGTCGGCGCGACCCTCGCCTGAGCCGCTCTCGGCCCCGCCCGGCACACGATCTGCGGGGACGCTCGGATCGGCAGTGGACGCTCGATCAGCCGCGTAGCATCTCGGCGACGAGGAACGCCAACTCCAGCGACTGCTGTGTGTTCAGACGCGGGTCGCAGGCCGTCTCGTAACGGCCCTCCAAGTCGAGGTCCGAGATGTCCTGGGCACCGCCGAGACATTCGGTGACGTCTTCGCCGGTCAGTTCGATGTGGACGCCACCCGGGTGGGTTCCGAGCGCACGATGCACCTCGAAGAAGCCCTGCACCTCGTCGACGACGCGATCGAAGTGGCGGGTCTTGAACCCGGTCGACGCGGTGTGGGTGTTGCCGTGCATCGGATCGCACTGCCAGATCACCTTGTGACCGGTCTCTTCGACAGCTTGCACGATCGCAGGAAGCACCTCGCGAACCTTGCCGTTGCCCATCCGCGAGACGAGGGTCAGGCGGCCCGGCCGGTTATCGGGGTCGAGCAGTTTCACGTACTCGACGGCCTGTTCCGGCGTTGTCGTCGGGCCGATCTTCATGCCGATCGGGTTGTTGATCAGCTTCGCCAGCGCGACGTGCGCGCCGTCGATCTGACGCGTGCGCTCACCGATCCACAAGAAGTGCGCCGACAAGTCGTACAACACCTGGGCGTCACCGCCCCGCGGATCGTCGGCCAGCCGCAGCATCGCACGCTCGTAGTCGAGGACGAGCGCCTCGTGCGAGGCGAAGATCGATGCCGATTCGAGGCTCGAATCGGTGACACCGCACGCATCCATGAACTTGAGGCCGCGGTCGATCTCCGCCGCGAGCGCTTCGTACCGGGCGCCGGCCGGTGACGTGCGGACGAACTCCCGGTTCCAGTCGTGAACCCGGGCCAGTCGGGCTTCCGCACCGGTGAGCGCGCGCACCAGGTTCATCGCCGCCGATGCGTTCGCGTACGCCCGCACCAGACGAGATGGATCGTGGACCCGGGACGCCTCGTCGGCGGCCAGCGAGTTCACCATGTCGCCGCGGTACGACAGGAGGCCGAGCGCGTCTGTGTCGGACGAGCGCGGCTTCGCGTACTGTCCGGCGATGCGCGCCACCTTCACCACGGGCAGGCTCGCGCCGTAGGTGAGGACGACGGCCATCTGCAGAAGCGTCCGGATGTTCCCCTTGATGTGTGGCTCGGTGTTGGCCGCGAACGTCTCCGCGCAGTCGCCGCCCTGCAGAAGGAACGCCCGACCGTGGGCGACCTCGGCCAATTGGTCGGAGAGCTTCTCGACCTCGGTCGGCATACAGATCGGCGGAACGCTCTCGAGGACTGTCCTCATCTTCCGCGCCGCTTCGGCAGGCCAGTTGGGCTGCTGCAACGCGGGACGCGCCAGCACGTCCTCGAACCGTTCGGCGAGCGAGCCGGGCAACGGCGGAAGTTCGGGAAGTTCGTCGAGCGGTACGTCTACGGTCCAGTTCACCACGCCGTTGAGCCTATCCTGCATCGCCTGCACCCGAACGCGCCGCCTCGATCGTGCGCCACTTGTTCAGGTTGTGCCGCGCGTCGGCGAGCGCGTCGTGCGCGTCTCTCGGAGCCGGCGGCAGTTTCGGTGAGCCCGCTTGCTCCCAGTGCTGTCGCAGTTCCCTGGTGAACCGCGGCATGTTCCGCGGCAGTTCGGTCATCGGCCCCCACAGTTGGCACAGGACGACGTGATCGTAGGCGGCGACCCACGCCCACAACTCGATCCGCCCCTCGCCCGCGCTGAGGAACTCGTGTAGTTCCTCGCGGATCGTCTGTCGTGACCGCCACGCCTTGTCGGCGGGTGAGGGCAGCTTGTCAAGGACGTTGGCGCGCACCCAACTGCCCGCCCGGTCAGGATCGAACTCTGTGCTGCACGCGTAGAACTCACGGCCGTCCTCGGCCGCCACGCCGATCGACACCAGTTCGATCGTCGTCCCGTCCTCAATGAACTCTGTGTCGTAGAAGTAGCGCACGGGGTGAAGGTTAGCGCGGGCGGTCAGTCCATACTCTTCCTATGCCCTCTTCGACCCGAGCCGCCGAAGCCGTGCTGCGTCGATGGCAGCCCGGGCCCGTGGTGACCGTTCTCTGCGCGCTCGCCTTCGCGGCGTCGTCCATCCTGCAGATCGCCGGTGTCCCGTTCACCTCCAGTTGGGGGACGCGGACCCGCTTCGACATGGACGTGTACCGGCTCGGAGGGCAACTCTGGCACCAGGGTTTCAGTCTCTACGCCGACGGATCGATGCCGTTCACGCAGGACGGGATCTGGCTCCCGTTCACGTACCCGCCGTTCGCGGCCTTGCTGTTCACACCGCTCGGCGAACTGTCCCTGGACGTGACGAGCACTGGTGTGTCGATCCTGACCGCCGTACTCCTCGTCTACGTCACCAAGCTGACATTGGATGTCCTCAGCGTCGGCGACCGCGCCAACCGCTGGCAGATCTCATTGCTGGCGTCGGCGGTCACCGTGTGGTTCAACCCGTTCTGGATGACGCTCGGATTCGGTCAGATCAATATGGTGCTGATCACTCTGACGATGGTCGACGTCTTCATCATCGGTCGACGCAGCGGCGCCGCGTCCGCTGTGCAGGGCGTCCTTGTCGGCGTCGCATCTGCCATCAAGCTGACGCCGCTGGTGTTCCTCGGAGTCTTCCTCGCCGCGGGTCGGGTCCGAGCGGCCATCGTCGGCGTGGCGACTTTCGCAGCGGCGGCGTTCATCGGCTGGCTGTGGATACCCGACGACTCGGTGACGTACTGGACCGACACCGTGTTCCACACCGGCCGGATCGGCGAGCCCGAGGGGCCGATCAATCAGAACCTCAACGCGCTGTGGCTGCGCTTGTTCGGCACCGATGGTTCGACCGCATCGATCCTCTGGATCGTGACGAGCCTCCTGGTGAGCATTCCCGCCGCATACGCCGTGTTCGCTGCGCGTCCGCGCGAGGCGTTCGCGCCGGGTCCGATCGGCGGCCGAGTCGACGCGATGGTCATCGCATGCAGCGTGGCCGTGTGGGGGCTGCTCGTCTCCCCGACGACGTGGGCGCATCACTGGGTGTGGTGTGTGCCTGCGATCGCGACATGTCTGGTGTTCTTCTCGCGTGCCCACACCCGACGAGTCCGATCGGTGTACGGCACGCTGGCTGCGGTCGGCACGGTGAGCTTCGCGATCGGACCGTTCCAACTGTTGCCGATTCAGAACGGCTGGGCGTGGTGGGAGCACATCGTCGGCAACACGTACCTGCTCTGGGGCATCGCGCTGCTCTTCGCATTCGGTCGGATGCCCTACCGCCGCACGTGCGTCGACGACGACGAGAGACTCGGTCAGGCGTGACCCGGACCGGACTCAGGCCGCGGGTTCGTCTCCGCCGATGATCTCCTCTGCCTTCGTGTAGGTGCCGTCGTCGTTCTTGAGCTTCGCTGCGTAGACATCGACGTACTGCTGGCCCGTCAACCGCATCAGCGCGTACATGATCTCGTCCGTGACGGCGCGTTCGATGAACCGATTGCCCGCCATGCCCTCGTAACGTGAGAAGTCCAGTGGTTCACCGACCTTGACGGTGATTCGAGTAGGATGCGGCAGAACGGTTCCCGGTGGGTTGATGCGGTCGGTGCCGATCATGGCAACGGGGATCACTGGGGCGCCGGTCTCCAGCGCCAGGCGTGCCAAACCTGTCTTGCCCTTGTACAGGCGCCCGTCCGGTGATCGCGTGCCCTCCGGGTACAGACACAACATGCCGCCGCCTTCGAGTACTCGCTTGCCGGCAGAGAGCGCATTGGCCGCGGCAGTTGCACCGGACCGATCGATCGGGATCTGTCCGGACGCGGAGAAGAACCACTTCTGGAAACTGCCTTTGAGTCCCGGACCCGTGAAGTACTCCGACTTGGCGAGGAAGAAGATACGGCGACGCACCATCAACGGTAGATAGAAACTGTCGACGACGGCCAGATGATTGGACGCGATCAGGGCCGACCCGTCGGTGGGGATCTTCTCGTGCCCCTCGATGCGCGGGCGGCCCATGAGCCGCAGCATAGGTCCCATGAGGACGTACTTGAAGAGGAAGTACCACATGTGTTGCCCCAGTTCCCTTCTACCCGAAGCCGCGCGGCTCCTCGGACGTGCAGATCACTCTACTTCGCCGCTCGTACGCGTCGCGGCCAATCCCTCCCGAGCCACCTCGGCTGCTCCGATGACGCCGGCGGTCTCCCCCAGTTGGGTGCCACGGATACGGGCGAGATGCCGATGCCCGGCACCGGTGACCGCAGCGGTGTAGTGCTCACGAGCGTCGTCGAGGAACAGTCCGGAAGCCGCGCCGACGCCGCCGGCGAGGACGATGAGGTCCGGGTCGAAGACGTCGGCGATCATTCCGAGTCCGACGCCCAGCCATCGTGCAAGGTCCGCGTAGGCGGCGACGCCGACGGGATCGCCGTCGGCTGCCGCGGCGGCCACCCGACGACCGGTGAGCGAACCCGGGTCCGCATCCGATTCCGCTGCGAGCGCGCTCCGCGGAAATCGCTGCGACGCAATGAGTTCGACGGCGGTGTCGACCAGTGCGGTACCGCTGCAGTACCGCTCCCAGCAGCCGCGCTTGCCGCACGCGCACGGACGTCCGTCGGGCACGACCCGCAGATGGCCGAGTTCGGGAGCGACTCCGAAACTCCCGCGATAGATCTCACCGCCCAGGATCAGGCCTGCACCGATTCCGGTACCGATGGCCAGGACCAGAGTGTTGTGCCCGCGGGCCGCCGCACCGAAGTGCAGTTCGGCGACGGCTGCGGCGTTGGCGTCGTGTTCGGCGAACACCGGCATGCCGATCCGCGCGGACATATCGGCCGCCACCGCAGCCTCCTCCCACGCCAAATGCGGCGAGAAGCGCACCACGCTGCGGTCCGGGGTCAGGAAGCCTGCGATCGCCAGCCCGACCGCCCCGATCGCCCAGCGGTCGCGTAGTTCGCCGACCAACCGGTCCAAGCAGTGTTCGACGGCATCGGTCGTCGCAGGTGTAGCGGTCCGCAGCGTGTCCAGGATTCGCCCGGTCGGATCGACGACGCAGGCTCGGACACTCGTACCGCCGATATCGATACCGACCGTCAGGTCCGATCCGGTCTGGTGATCCACGTCTACCTTCCCGTGTTCGAGATACGCACCGGTATCGACTCGAATCCGGTCGGTGCGGCGGTCGGTTCGGACGGCGCCGACCTCAACATCTCGGCGACCGCTTCGAGGACCGTGATGAAAGCGGTGAGGATGCGTGAGAGGAGATCACCGAACTCGGCCAGCAGCGTGCCGAGTTCGGTGAACAGTTCGGGAACCGGTCCTGAGCCGAAGGCCGACGTCGCCTCGTGCTGCCCACCGCCGATCACCGCGGCCAGCTGGTCGATGGTCGTCGCGAACCCGAGCAGGAGTTCTTGCACCGGATCGCCGACGGTGGCGTCTGCGGTGCGCGCATCGCGCTCGTCGTCGGACATCTCGGTGCGGCTCCTGTCACCTGGTGGTCGGCTAACTAGTGAAGTGCCCTGGCGGGAACAACGAACCTTACCGGGCGTCACCGACGACCTTCAACGACGGAGGTCGGACCCGGTCAGGTCCTACCGACGCGATTCTAGTTCCCGGTCACCCGCTACGACGACACCGCTCCCCCGGTGCCGCCCTGTCGGGCAGGCCAGATCGCGGCATCGGGCTCGAACCGCACAGACAGCTCGCCGTCGGCCCAATTCGCGCCGACCACCCGGCAGCGGCGCAACACCGAGGGCAGTCGCACCGGATGCCGGAAGCCTGCGACGGTGACGAGCAGGTCGTCGCCCGACCGGCCGAGGTGCAGCCGGTCGGGTTCGGGGAGTCCCTGTCGCC
The DNA here is from genome assembly GCF_052106715.1 of Gordonia sp. (in: high G+C Gram-positive bacteria). Classification (NCBI taxonomy): domain Bacteria; kingdom Bacillati; phylum Actinomycetota; class Actinomycetes; order Mycobacteriales; family Gordoniaceae; genus Gordonia; species Gordonia sp. (in: high G+C Gram-positive bacteria). Next base: position 141,946 of record NZ_JBQEDL010000003.1, on the reverse strand, counting down.
ATCTCAGTTCGAACAACGCGGCCAGCCCTTCCCCGGACGATTCCACGGTCAATGCCCCGCTCCCGTACGGACGGCCACTCGGAGCCGCGACCGGGACAGCGATCTTCCGGATCCGCGATAGTCGGTCCAAGACGCCGCCGGACGCGATCTCGCGCACCGTGACCCCATCGGGGTCACCGAGAATCCCACGGACGGTGTCGGCAGTCGGCGATGTGGGACGATCGGCGTCGCCCGCATTGATCAAGACCGAGCGCAGCGGCAACGCGGTCACGTCCGCGATCGCCAGATGGTCGGCTGCGACGCGACGGCTGCGTTCGGACGCGTCGAGGACGAGATGAGCAGCGACCGAGTGCGGGTCGCAGAACAAGTCCGCGAGGTCCTGACAGTCGCGGTCGATGCGTTCGATCGCCGCTGAGAGCTGAGCGAGGACGGGCTTCTCGCCTGCCTGAGCGAGCCTGGTGGCGCGCGGCCACATTCGCTCGATCGCAGCGGACAGGACAGTCGGTGCCCGCAACAACGCGAACGGGTCTCCGACTCCGGACAAGTCGACGACCACTCGCCTCCACTCGCCAGACGTGGCAGCGTCTCGGACCTGTCGCAGCATCAGGAACTCGGCGGCGCCGGGAAGATCGGTGAGCTCGCCTGGTGCCATCGACGCGAGTGTCCCCACGACCGGCAGCGCAGTACGGCCGGCCGTGAGCGCGGTCAGCGCCGCAGTGAACTCGGTCCATGCGCGTTCGATGACGTCAAGACGCCCCACGTGCAGCAGGTCGACACCCGACGTCACCGGCACCGGTTCCCCGGCGACCCGGTACACGCCCAACAGAGCCGGGACGGGCGAACGAGCGTCGAGAGTGATCAAGACGGTGTCGCGGTGCTCCCTGACCGGTAACGTACCCGCCCGCTCGACCGGGTGCGCGTCAGTGAACGCGGCGGCTGCGGCGAGCACCGAGACGCCCGAGCCACCAGGCCCGAGCACCAGATGGATGTCAGCGAGATCGATCAGCCTTCGACCCTCTTCTTGAGATCGCTGAGCGCAGCCTCAGTGATCGCCTTCTCCGCGCGTCGCTTGAGCTGGCTGATCATCGGGATCTGGAGATCGACCGTCAACGAGTAGGTGACCTTGGTCGATCCGTGCACCTGCTGCGTCAACCGGTAGCTGCCCTGCTGTCCGCGCTGGAGATCACTGGAGACGAGGTTCCACGACACCGAGGTGCCGTCGTCGGACCACTCGTATCGCAGTTCGTAGGTGTCGGCGAGGACACCGGCGTCCAGGACGAAACGAACGTGAGTGCCGCGGCCTCGGGAGTCGCGTTCGAGCACGGTCACCTCGCGTGCCGCACCCACCCACTGCGGATAGTTCTCGAAGTCGGCGATCACAGCCATGATCGCGTCGACGTCGGCCCCGACGACCGTCGACTGCTCGGTGTGCTCACTCATGCGATTGCTGCCTTACGTGCCGCTGGCTCTCCGGCGGCACGACCGCCTTCGACCGTCTGCTTGACCTCGAACGCCATCGCCTTCCCCGCTACTCGGCGGATCCGATTGAGTTCGGCGGTCGCATCCATCCACGCACGCGGCTCGGTCGGCAGTGCGGTGGTGGGCTCTGCGTGCAGGAAGTAGTGGAGGATGAACCCGTCCAGGCGCTTCTCGCACCAGATCTCCATGGTCCCGGTCAGCGGTCCCCCGACTCGCCAACGGACGCCCTCGTCACCGCGGTCTTGTGTGACCTCCAATGTCAGGTCCGGCCACCACCGCCGCCACCGCGCTCGGTCACCGACGACAGCGCCCGCCAGCGATACGGAAGCAGCGACGAAAGCGTCGTCGGCCACCTGGATGCTCGTCACCGACACAGCATCACATACCGGCGACGAAAGGCGAAAGCCGCCTCGGGCGCGTGAGACCCGCATCGGGCGATTAGAATCTGGGGATTGGACCAACAAGTCTTGTCACATAGAGCCGCTCCGGAAGGTGTATTCAATGGCTGAATGCCGTGTCCCCGCAGAATTCGTCACCCCGAAGGAGCGGAATTCGGCCGACGTCCTCTACGACATCGCTGCGGCGACGCCCGGCAGGACCGTTTTCCGCGTACAGCAGGGCGACCAGTGGGTCGCGCTGTCCGCAGATGACGCGGTGAACCGGGTCCGTTCGCTCGCCAAGGGGTTCATCGCCTCGGGCATCGAACCCGGCGACCGGGTCGCCATCCTGTCGTCGACACGACTCGAATGGACACTCATCGACTTCGCCATCTGGTCGGCGGGCGCGGTCCCGGTCCCCATCTACGACTCGTCGTCTGGGCCACAGATCGACTGGATCATGCGCGACTCGGAGGCCGTCGCCATCGTCGCCGAGACGCCGGAGCACCGCGCCACGGTCGACGGTGTCGAATCGGTCACCGATGCCGTTCAGGTGTTCGCAATCGACGATCCACAGGGCGACGGCATCGTCGACCTGTTCGCCGAGCGCGGCGCGTCGGTCACCGACGAGCAACTCGACGAACGACGTCGCCACCTGACGGCTGCCGATCCAGCAACCCTCATCTACACCTCGGGCACTACCGGGCGCCCGAAGGGCTGCATGCTCACCCACGCCAACATGCTCGGCGAGATCAGCGGCGTCCTCGAATCCTCAATGGGCACGCTCCTTCGCCCGGAGCGCCGCCTGCTCCTGTTCTTGCCGATGGCCCACGTGCTCGCTCGCGCCATCAACCTGGTGGCTCTCGAAGCAGGCGTCGAGGTCGGCTACACCAACAACACGAAGGATCTGCTGCCGATCTTCGCGCAGTTCCAGCCGTCACTGATCCTCTCGGTTCCACGCGTGTTCGAGAAGGTCTTCAACTCGGCGCGCCAGAGCGCTCACGACTCGGGTAAAGGAAAGATCTTCGACCTCGCGGCCGACACCGCCGTCGAGTACTCCAAGGCCGGCTCGAACCCCGGTCTCGTCCTGCGCGGCAAGCACGCACTGTTCGACAAGCTCGTGTACGGGAAGCTTCGTGCCGCCCTCGGCGGTGACTGCGAACTCGCCATCTCCGGCGGAGCACCGCTCGGTCCGCACCTCGGCCACTTCTTCAACGGCGTCGGCATCCCCGTCTACGAGGGTTACGGCCTCACCGAGACGACTGCCGCGATCTGTGTGAACACCCCGAACGAGGTGCGCGTGGGCACCGTCGGCCGTCCGCTTCCGGGCAACGCGGTCCGCATCGCCGACGACGGCGAGGTCATGCTGTCCGGCGAGGTCGTGTTCGCCGGATACTGGCACAACGACGAGGCGACGGAAGCTGCTCTCACCGACGGCTGGTTCCACACCGGTGACCTCGGCGACCTCGACGCCGACGGCTACCTGTCGATCACCGGCCGTAAGAAGGAACTCATCGTCACAGCAGGCGGCAAGAACGTGTCGCCTGCGCCGATGGAGGACATCATGCGCACGAACCCCCTGGTGTCGCAGGCGATGATCGTCGGCGATCAGAAGCCGTTCATCGCATCGCTCATCACCATCGATCCGGAGGCCTTCGAGACCTGGAAGTCGCGTAACGGCAAGGACGCAGGCGCCTCTGTCGAAGATCTGGCGAACGACGCGGACCTCGTCTCGGAGGTCCAGTCCGCCGTCGATCAAGCCAATCAGTCGGTCTCCCACGCCGAGGCGATCAAGAAGTTCCGGATCCTGCCGAGCGACTTCACCGAGGAGACCGGCGAGCTCACACCGACGCTGAAGGTCAAGCGCAACGTCGTCGCCGAGAATTTCGCCGACCACATCGAAGCGCTGTACACGAAGTAGCGCTCATGCTCCGATCGAGCATTTCTGCCTGCAAGTCGAGCGAGGTCGAGATTCTTGCCGCACAAGGGCCTCGACTTCGCTCGGCGGCAAGCGTCGGCTACAGGAGACGCATGAGGCGGGCGGCCTGCTGACCCCACTGCCAGTTGCCGACGATCCACTCCCGACCACGGGCGCCCATGTCCGCAGCCAGGTCGGGGTCGCGCAGGATCGCGATGACCGCCTCTGCGACCTGCGCACGGTCACGCCCGTCGACGACGGTCCCCGTGACGCCCTCGCGGACCGTCTCTGGGGCTCCCCCGGAGTCACCTGCGACGACCGGCACGCCGCTCGCAGACGCTTCGAGGAAGACGATGCCCAAGCCTTCGACGTCGAGGCCGCCACCCCGCGTACGGGTCGGCATCGCGAAGACGTCGGCCATCGCGTGGTGTGTCGGGAGTTCGTCCCCGGGTACCGATCCGGTGAAGAGCACGGTGTCGGTGACCCCGGTCTTGGCGGCCAACTCATGGAGCCGATCGCCGTACGGTCCGCCTCCGACGATCACTAATCGAGCGTCAGGCACTTCGCGCAGGACCGACGACCAGGCCTGGATCAATATGTCCTGGCCTTTACGCGGGACCAACCGGGACAGACACAGCACGACGGGTGCGTCGCCGAGTCCGTACCGTTCACGCAGTTCGGCGCGGCCGGCAGCATCGGGGGCGAACCGGTCCGTGTCGACACCGCACGGCACGTACTCGAGCGCAGCGTCACGGCCGAATGCGGCAGCGAAACGACCGCGCGTATAACTGCTGACGTACGTCACGACGTCGGTGTGCTTGCCGATGTGCCGCAGCACCTGCCGTGCACCGGGCAGCATCGACCAACCGACCTCGTGCCCGTGGGTGCTCGCGACGATGTGTCTGGCGCCCGCTTTCCGCAGCCGCGGCCCGAGCACGGCGAGCGGTGCGGCCGCACCGAACCAGACGGTGTGGACGTCGTTCTCACGAACCAGGCGTGCGGCACGGCGGGCGACGAACGGGGTCGGCAGCATCAGCGACGTCCGGTGGCGGACGATTCGGTAGGGCGCTGCCGCGTCGTACGCGTCCGATCCCTTCCATTTGGGCGCGTAGACGATGACGTTCTCCGGTGGCACGAATCGGAGCAGGTTCTCCAGGTACGACTGGATCCCGCCTGCGCGTGGCGGGAAATCGTTTGTGACCAGCAGTGTCGTCCGCATCATCGAACTTGTACGCGTAACCATTTCTGCCATTGCTTCACCAACGCATTCTTGTCGTGGCCCACCGCGTTCTTCATCGCAGCGTCCATTGCTGGCGTGTCACCGCTGGCGGTCATCTTCCGGTACATGTTCTTCAACACGGGCTCGCCGTACTTATCCGAGACGAACGCCGCAAACGACCATGCGCTCTGGTATGCAACGCGAGCGGCGTCGCTGTCGACGGCGAAATCAGAGTCGACCGGCAACGACTTCGGGAGCCGATTCGCTGCGACCTCGACCGCGAGATCCGGTGCGGCGTCCACGAACTCGCGGTACGTGCCTTTCCGGCCCACATATTCGGGGACGCCTTCGGTCAACCACATCGGGGCGATCTCGGGTGTGGACAGTCGCGTCGCGACATGCATGAGTTCGTGCCGGAGAACGACCGCCAGCGCGGGCTCGGACAGGTCCGCCGCATTGGGAGACAGTACGATGCGCTGGCCGACCACCTGCTTCGCACGCTCGTCGATACGCGAGAACACGGTCGCCGCCGCTGCCACCCCGGTGTCGCGAGCCGCCGTGCGGGTCAAACCCGCGAACTCGGCCTGATCGCCGGTCGCGATCACCGCAGCCCGCTGCGGCCAGTCGTCGCCCCAGAACTTGCTGACGGCGGCGACGGCCCCTGGCATGATCTTCCGCGCGCGTTCCACCACCTTGTCGGTCGTGGGGTACGACAGGATCGTCGACGAGCCACCGGCGGTGCGGACGTCTGTCGCAGCGAGCCCGCCGAACTCCCAGGGGCCGATCTCGACCGGCGCATCGGGTCCGGTGGTCGTCGGCCGAGGATCCAGTGCGACGGAAGCGTCGCCGAGTAACTTCCATTCGTCGCCGTACCGCGCGAACGCCATGGTCTCGCTGAGAGTCACCTCGGGTTCGGCGACGCCCGGCACCGCCGCCCCACCGAGCGCGTACGTGAGCTCCACCGGGGTCACCCAGGTGTCCGTCGCGCCGGCCTCGTCGACCTTGGTCGCCACCGTGGGGGCCAGCTGCCATTCGGCTCCGCTACTCGGCGCGACGCGGTAGGTGAACGATGTCGCGGCGAGCGGGCCTCCCCGACGGCCGCGGTCGGAGCCACGAGCGAACGCGTCCGCCATCGTGTGGAGTCGGTCGTCGATCCGGCGCGGTGCGGCGCGGTCGACGAGAGCGTCAACACCGTCTTTGTCTCCGGTGCGGATCACCGAGGAGAGTTCGTCGAGGAGTGCCGCCACACCGTCGGTCCGCTGCTGTTCGAACGGGTTGAGCGGTGTGCGCGACGCACTCACCGGAGCGGTGGACGAGCGATCATCCGTCGATTCTGAACAGGCGGCCGCCGTGCAGGCCGCCGTCACGACGACGAGGACCGCGACGGCGGCCCGAACGCGAACGTCCCTCACTCAGTACCGTCGCGCTGAGTTGTACGGGCCTGCCTTGTCGATCGGGACGACGGCGACCGGCACGCCGAACGTCGCCGCATGGACCACGAAGCCGTCGCCGACGTACATGCCCACGTGCGTGGCGTCCGGATAGTAGATGACGAGATCGCCGGGTTTGAGGTCGTCGCGCTCGACGGGCTTGCCGCCCGCGAGCTGTGCCTCACTGGTTCGCGGAATGCCCTTGTTCGCCTGCTTGTACGCCCACAGCATCAGGCCGGAGCAATCGAACTGATTCGGTCCTGTCGCGCCCCACACGTACGGGTCGCCGATCCGCGAGATCGCAGCCTGGACAGCCACGAGTGCGGGTGAGGTCCCCTTGGCGACGGCGCTCGCGTCGAACTTGTACTTGGGGCCGCGGAGCGCGGCGAGTTGCTTGCCGGTCAGTGATTTGTAGACCGCGCGGATCCGAACGGCTTCGAGCTGAAGGTCCGACTGTTTACCCTGAAGTCGTCCGCGCTGCTTCTCGGCGACGGCGACGGCGTCACTCGCCTCACGCGCAGACTTGTCGGCGTTCGCCTTCGCCTCACGCGTCTTACGGGCGGTCGCGGCGATCGACTTCAGGTCGGCAGCCGACTGACGCGACATGACTTCCAGTCCCGACATGTTGTCCAGAAGCCCTTGCGGCGAGTCGCTGACCAGCACCGCGTACAGCCGGTTGACGCGAGCGCCCCGGTAACTCGCTCGGGCGAGGGCGTCTACCTTCTCTTGGGCTTCCGCCATCTGCTTGTTCATCGAGTCGAGCTGCGTCGTGGCCTTCGCCGACGCGCGACGCGCGGTGACGACGATCTTGCGCTGCACGTCATAATCGTGCTGCGCCTTATTCATGGCCTCGGTGGTCTTCTCCGCGTCACGGGAGAGTTCCCGGTAGTGAGACAAGATCTGGCTCGCACCGCTCCTCGGCTCCGCTGACGCCGCAGGCGTGAGAGGCAGCACCGACATGGCCGCAGTCACTACGGTGCCGACGACGACCGCACAGGTCGCTCGCCTTCTGGCGCTTCGATTCGTCTTGTCCACCACATATTCCTTCAATGCCGAACGGGCGGGCCACACGCGTATCGCGCATGACCCGCCCGGTTCTCAAGATTTCACAACAGACGAGAGAACGCTCAGTAACGGCGGATGCTCGTCACGCTCCAGTTCTTGACCTTGTCGCGCTTGACGGGCACGCCTTCGGTCGACGCGTGAACGAACATACCGTTGCCCGCGTAAAGACCGACGTGGCCGCCGCCGTTGAACACCAGGATGTCGCCGGGACGTGCAGCTGCGATCGACGAGATCGACTTGCCGCCGCCCATCTGGCCGTAGCTGTCACGGGGGATGGTCTTGCCTGCCTGTCGGTACGCCCACGAGGTGAGGCCGGAGCAGTCGAATGAGCTGGGGCCGGAAGCTCCGTACACGTACGGCGAGCCGATCTTCGACTCTGCGTAGTGCAACGCCTTCTTGGCGCGAACCTGCTGCGGGGTGCCGATCGGACCCTGAGGGTCGAACTTCGGCGCCTTCGGCAGAAGGTTGTCCGGGACATCGAAATTGCCGATGCCGGGGACCTTCACGGGCGCTGCGTCCGCGGGGCCTGCTGCGAGTGCGAGCGATCCGCCGATGGCGATCGAGCCCGCGACTACCGCAGTCGTTGCAGCTTTACGGCCAGTGCCGGGCTTGTCCAAACGGTGTTTAGCCACTGAACTTCTGAACTCCTTGTTGTCTCCCTGACCGCCGACCGGGTTAGCTGTCGGGTTCGGGCCGGAAGAAATGGCCCTACGCGTTCCCAGGACTGGCTACCTGAGGCCGCGATTCACCCCGATTCGCCGGCGCGTTCTCACACGCCCTCGAAAGAAGTGGTTCCCCGGTTCGCCTCCGGAGGGTGAAGGCGATTAGGCGGTGACTCTCCGGACGGTCTCCCTATGCTGGGGGATCACCCTGAGTGGAAAGTCTCGAAAAGATTACGAAACCCCGACGCCGATGTCCACCAGCCTCGGCCCGATTGCGACACTGCGTCGTGTCAGACCGCGCGCAGCCAGTCGCGCTGATCCGGGCGGAATCCGGCGTGACCTGCAGTGACACCGGCTAAGGCATCGAGTGCCGTTTCGTCGGAAATCATCCCCGTGTCGACGAACACATCAACGGCATCCGCGATATCCAATTCGTCAGACGATGCGCCATACCCGCTGGTGACAGGGTTGAATAACACCTGCATCATGCATCCGTCGCACTTACGGTTCCGCCCGGGACAGCTCGCGCAGTCGATTCGCATTGTGATCCGCCTCTCATTTGATGCTCGTTGGCACGATCCCGCGAGTCTGGCCGATGGTCGGCGTGTCGCGGCAAGGCCGTTTATCTCAACCTCGGGTGCAGACTACGAGCGCCCTCTGACAATCCGGCATCGAACGAATCGGGCCGTCCCGTGTGATCGAGAGTCAGTGCGATCAGTCCCGGCACCGTCGCCAGAGGCGTTTGTCGGAGGTCGGGCCTACGGTGCAGACCATGACGCAAGGACAGCTGTCGTTCGCTGATCTCGACGACGACGAGTTCGCCGAGCGCTCGTTGTTCGAGACGACGCTCGTTGTCGTCGACCTGGAGACCACGGGCGGGAGTTCCGACGCCGATGCGATAACCGAGATCGGTGCGGTCAAGATCCGGGGCGGCGAAGTCCTCGGGGAGTTCGCGACACTCGTCGACCCCGGCCGGGACATCCCGCCGCAGATCGTCGCCCTCACCGGCATCACCACCGCGATGACGTACGACGCACCACCTATCGAGCAGGTGCTGCCCGCTTTCGCCGAATTCGCGCGCGGCTCGATCCTCGTTGCACACAACGCGCGCTTCGACACCGCATTTCTCCGTAAGGCCGCGGCCCGGATGAATCTCCCCTGGCCGTTCACCACATCGCTGTGCACAGTTGCGATGGCGCGACGCATCCTCACCAGAGAGGAGGCGCCGAGCGTCAAGCTGTCGGCATTGGCCGACCTGTTCGACGTCTCGGTGCGTCCGACCCACCGCGCGCTCGACGACGCGCGGGCGACCGTCGACGTGTTCCACAGACTCCTCGAACGTGTCGGGAACCGTGGAGTGCACACCTATCGGGATCTCACCGAATACTTGCCGCGGGCGACTCCGGCGATGCGGGCGAAGCGTTCGATGGCCTCCGGCCTGCCGCGGCGTCCGGGCGTCTACTTATTTCGCGGTCCGGGAGAGGAAGTCCTCTATGTGGGCACGGCCGTCGACCTCCGGCGCCGCGTCTCGTCCTACTTCTCGGGCGGCGACACGCGCGCCCGTATCGGCGAGATGGTGTCCCTGGCCGAACGAGTCGACCACGTGGAGTGCGCCCACGATCTGGAAGCCGGAGTACGGGAACTGACTCTGCTCGCCGCGCACAAACCCTCCTACAACCGTCGTTCGCGTAACCCGCACCGCGGCTGGTGGATCAATCTGAGCCGAGAGCGGTTCCCTCGACTGTCCGTCAGCCGGACGCCTGCACCAGACTCCATCGGACCGGTCCACAGTCGTGCGACGGCCACCGACGTCGCGGATGTCATCAGTGCGGCGGCTGGCTTGCGCAGTTGCACACAGAAACTCAAACGGGCAGACCACCACTGGTGCCCCGGCGAACGGTCCGCGGTCGGACTCCCCGATCCGCTGGTCGCGCACCTCCCAGGCGTGTGCCGTGCGGCCAGCGACCGGCCGCAGACGCTCCCCGACTATCTGTGCCGGGTCGAGGCCGCTCGCACTCTGATGACCGGTCAGTCCGACGCTCTACTCGCCGACCTTCACCGGCGGCTACAGCTTCTCGCCGACTCTCGACGTTTCGAATCGGCCGCCCGGGCACGAGACCGACTCTCGTCGACCGTGGACGTCCTCGCACGGTGTCAGCGACTCGTAGCCGTCGCGCGCGTACGGGAAATGGTCGTCGCCCGCTCGGACGGCGCGGGCGGATGGAACGTCAGTGTGATCCGCTACGGACGGCTGGCCGGTGCGGCACAGGCGAAACGGGGAGTCCCGCCGATGCCGGTGATCGAGATGGCCATAGCAGCGGCGAAGACGGTCCGGCAACCGGGAGGACTGCAACCCGATGGACTGCAACGCGAAGGACTGGGTCCGCTCGGCGGAGTTCCCGCCGAAGAGGTCTCACTCATCGAACGGTGGATCTCAGAGCCGGGTGCGCGGCTGGTGAGCACCACCGAGCCTCTGGACTCGCCGATCGGATCGGCTCAGCGGTGGACCGAGTTCTCGCGCGCGGCTCGCCGCGCCCGAGACGCACCGGACCCGGTCGCGGCTAGAGTTGGGGCATGATCACCGCCATCGTTCTCATCGGGGCCGACATCCACAAGATTCCCGAGACCGCGCAGGCGGTCGCGGACATCCCCGGCGTCACCGAGGTCTACTCGTGCGCAGGCGACGTCGATCTGATCGCCAAGGTCAGGGTCCGCGACCACGACGAGATCGCGGACGTCGTCACCGGCCGGATCAACCGCCTTCCCGGTGTGCGCACCAGCGCGACCCACATCGCATTCCGCAGCTATGCGAGCGCAGAGGTCGACGGCGGCTTCTCCATCGGCGAGGACTAGACCGGTACCTCAGGACAGTTCGCGGGTCAGGGCCGACCAATCGTCGAGGAGTCGAGCAGCGGCGCCGCCGTCGATGATCTTCTCCACTCGTACGACAGCCGCCTGCAGCGCGGCGAGCAGACTGTCGTCGTCGTACAAGGAAGCCTGTTCGTAGGCGACGATCGCAGCCGCCGCGTTCACAACGACGGCATCGCGTACAGCCCCATGCGCCCCGGCGAACAGGTCGCGAGCGATCTGAGCGTTCACCGTCGCGTCTCCGCCCTGTAGTGCAGCCAACTCGACGAAGTCCACGCCGAGTTCACGCGGATCGATCGTCAGGCGCCGGACCTGACCGTCGAACACCTGCCACGCGGTCGACGTCGTGGTCGTCGTGATCTCGTCGAGCCCGTCATCACCCCGAACCACCAGCACCCGGTTGCCGCGCTCGGCGAACGCCTGCGCCAGAACGGGAGCCAGATCCTCGAAGGCGCACCCGATGAGCCCAGCCTCGGGCGAGGCTGGATTCGTCAGCGGGCCGAGCACGTTGAAGACGGTCGGGATGCCGATCTCCTTCCGCGGCGGACCGGTGAAGCGGAACGCGGGGTGGAACACCGGCGCGAAACAGAACCCGATCCCCACCTTCGCCACGCACTCGGTCACTGCGTCAGGTCCCAGCGTGATGCAGACCCCGAGCGCCTCGAGCACGTCGGCTCCGCCGCTCTTGGACGAGGCCGCGCGGTTGCCGTGCTTGACGACCGCGATGCCTGCCGCAGCCACGACGATGGACGTCATGGTCGAGATGTTGACGGTGTGCGAGCGGTCCCCTCCCGTTCCCACGATGTCGACCGCGTCACCGGGCAGCGTGATCCGGTTCGCCATCGCCAGCATCGTGTCCGAGAGACCGCGCAACTCAGCAGGCGCGGCGCCTTTCATCTTGATTCCTACGCCGAACGCCGCAACCTGCGCTCCGGTCGCCGCATCCGACATGATCTCGCGCATCGCCCATGCGGCCTCCTCCGCCGACAGATCGACACCGTCTGTAGCCTTGCCGAGGATCTGCGGCCATGTGTGTTCCGGGATGCTCACGTATCCAAGACTATCGATCACGCGGGCTATCGATCACCCGGGACGTCGAGGACGGCCCACCCGACACTGACACCGCCGCTTCTCGAGGCGAGGCTCGCCACACGAGAGCGTTCCTGGGACACAGTGCGCGCATCGACCCGCTGCACGCGCGAGAGCGAGACCGGGACGAACTCCGCTCCGACGTCCGGATCGTCGTCCAGCCCCGCCGTTTCGACGTAGCCCTCAAGCGCCGCTGATGCGACGGCTGACTCGACGGCGGATTCCGGCACCGCGATCAAGTGGCGCAGGACGACGGGCGTATCTGAGGAGAAGTCCGCCGCGTCCAAGACCGTCGACGTCGCGACCGCATCGTCGTCACTGGAGACCACGACCACGAGGTCGGTATCGTCCACTCGGGCGACCCGCGACTGCTCACCGCCACGCCGAAACCCTCGCGCGAACCGCTTCCACAGGCTACCGGTGCTGTAAGTACTCATGGGAACGAGCAAACCACGCCCCGCTGACCCCGAGAACGGACACGCCGGAGACCGTTCCCGGTACCGACGTCTACCTGCGCAGAACGGTTGTGCCGAACCGATTTACCGACCCGGCTGGAAATCGGTTACTACGTACCGTCATACTTCTTGTTGTGACTAGCGCTGTGGGTAACTCCGGAACCGCCATCACCTCACGCGTGCACTCGCTGAACCGTCCGAACATGGTCAGCGTCGGCACCATCGTGTGGTTGTCGAGCGAGTTGATGTTCTTCGCCGGCCTGTTCGCGATGTACTTCGTCGCGCGGGCCAATGCTGCCGACGGGTGGCCGCAGCCGCCTGCCCACCTGAACCTCGCGCTCGCCGTACCGGTGACCCTTGTGCTGATTCTCAGCTCGGTCACCTGTCAGTACGGTGTCTTTGCAGCTGAGCGGGGGGACGTCTTCGGATTGCGCCGCTGGTACACCCTCACTCTGGTGATGGGCACCTTCTTCGTCTGCGGCCAGGCCTACGAGTACTACACACTGGTCGGCGAGGGCCTGACCCTGTCCTCGAACGCATACGGTTCGGTCTTCTACATGGCTACCGGATTCCACGGCATGCACGTGATCGGCGGACTCCTTGCGTTCATCTTCCTTCTGATCCGTACCCGGCTGTCGAAGTTCACGCCCGCCCAGGCGACTGCGGCCATCGTGGTCTCGTACTACTGGCATTTCGTCGACGTCGTGTGGATCGCACTGTTCGTGGTGATCTACTTCATCCGCTAGCCGTGACGGCACAGAACCACTCAGCCCGGTTCACCAGAAACCAGTCCAACCGCTTAGTAGAGAGTCACCGATGAGATCATCTCCACCGAGTTCGCCGAAGCCCACGGCCTCGACGGCGTCGCGCTCCAAGGCGCGTCGCAAGCTCCGCCGTCGCGCCACTGGAACGATCTTCCTGCTCCTCGGCCTCGTCGCCACCGGTCTGATCGCAGGCCTCCTCAGCCCGAAGCCACAGGTCGCCACTGCAGACGACCTCGAATCGAGCATGATCACTGCGGGCAAGCAGTTGTACGACACGTCGTGCATCACCTGCCACGGAGCGAACCTCGAGGGTGTCGCGGACCGCGCTCCCTCGCTGATCGGAGTCGGCGACGCGGCAGTCTACTTCCAGGTGTCCACCGGACGTATGCCCGCTGCACGCGGTGAAGCGCAGGCGCAGCGAAAGCCGGCCAAGTTCACCGAAGCCCAGATCGACCAGCTCGGCGCCTACATTCAGGCGATGGGCGGCGGACCCCGCGCCATGTACGTCACGAACGCAGACGGTCAGATCAAGCGTGACGAGAACGGATTCCCCGAGCTGCAGATGGATCAGCTGCGCGGTGAGAACCTCGGCCGCGGCTCCGAGCTGTTCCGAATGAACTGCGCGTCATGCCACAACTTCACCGGCCGTGGCGGCGCGCTCTCCGGCGGCAAGTTCGCTCCCCCGCTCTCGGACGTGAACCCGCAACAGCTGTACACCGCAATGCTCACCGGACCTCAGAACATGCCGAAGTTCTCGAACCGGCAGCTGTCGGTCGATGAGAAGAAGGACATCATCGGCTTCATCCGCTACGCGGACACCGCCGCCCCGTCGGGCGGTCTGGGTCTCGGTGGATTCGGGCCAGCCTCGGAAGGCATGGTGATGTGGGTTGTCGGCGGAGCGGTCATCATCGCTGGCGCCATGTGGATTGGATCACGAAATTGAGCGATTCGAATAAGGACATCCCATCCGACGAGGATCTCGCGGCGATGTCCCACGAAGACAAGGTTCGTCTCGGCACGAATCTCGACGGGGTGGAGATCATCCACCGCGCCGAGCGTTACCCCGAGCCGGGCACGAAGGCCGAGAAGCGCTCTGAATTCGCAGTGGCGGTCTGGTTCGTCATCGCCGGGGTGCTCGCCATCGCCGGCTTCGCGCTCTTCATCTGGAACCGGTGGGAATTCACCATGCCGGAGGAAGAGGGTTACTGGGCGTACACGTTCTACACTCCGCTGCTCGGCGTCACTTTCGGTGGAGCAATCCTGTCGTTCGGTTTCGGCGTAATCCAGATCACCAAGCGTTTCATCCCGCAGGAGATCTCGGTGCAGGACCGCCACGACGGCGGTTCGTCGGAGGTAGACAAGCAGACTATCGTCGCCGAACTCAAGGACACGGCCCAGACCAGCACCCTGGGACGTCGCAAGATGATCCTCGGTTCCGCAGTCTTTGGCCTCGGAGCACTCGGACTCGCAGGCGGCGTCGCCGCGGTCGGCGGTCTCATCAAGAACCCGTGGGCCAAGCGCGATGACGCTCCCCTGTGGAACACCGGGTGGTCACCGATCTTCAATGAGAAGAAGGGCGAGACCGTCTTCTTGCGGCGCGACACCGGCAACCCGTACCAGGTGGCGCTCGTCCGTCCGGAGGATCTGGACGCCGGAGGCATGGAGACCGTGTTCCCGTGGCGCGTCTCGGACGGCTACGGCGAGACCGAAGAATCCCGCCACAAGCTCCTCGAAGGCATTCGCGGCATCCGTAACTCGGTCATGCTCATTCGCTTCCGCCCCGAGGACAACGCGAAGGTCATCAAACGTCGCGGCCAGGAGAGCTTCAACTACGGCGACTACTACGCGTACACGAAGGTCTGCAGCCACCTCGGATGCCCGACGTCGCTGTACGAGCAGCAGACTCATCGCGTCCTCTGTCCATGCCATCAGTCGCAGTTCGACGCGCTTGAGTTCTGCAAGCCGGTCTTCGGACCCGCCGCACGCGCGCTGGCTCAGCTGCCTATCACTGTTAACAACCAGGGCTACTTGGTCGCCAACAGCACCATCAATGAAGGCGACTTCATCGAGCCCGTCGGACCTGCTTTCTGGGAGCGTAAGTCATGACAGTCGCCGACCGTGTCGCCGCGCAGGCCGAAGGGGTCGACTCCAGGTATCACCTCGCTGCTGGCATGCGCCGACAGATCAACAAGGTGTTCCCGACCCATTGGTCGTTCCTCCTCGGTGAGGTGGCGCTCTACAGCTTCATCATCCTGTTGCTGTCGGGTACCTACCTCACGTTCTTCTTCGATCCGTCGATGTCGCACGTCCAGTACGACGGCGCGTACGAGCCGCTCAACGGTGTGACGATGAGCCGCGCGTACGAGACCACGCTGAACCTCTCGTTCGAGGTCCGCGGCGGCCTGTTCGTGCGCCAGATCCACCACTGGGCAGCGCTGCTGTTCGCTGCGTCGATCATCTTGCACATGGCTCGCATCTTCTTCACCGGCGCGTTCCGTCGTCCGCGTGAAGCCAACTGGATCATCGGCTGCTTCTTGCTGCTGCTGGCGATGTTCGAGGGGTTCTTCGGATACTCGCTTCCGGACGACCTGCTCTCGGGCACCGGCGTCCGTGCCGCGATGTCGGGCATCGTCCTGTCGATCCCGTTGGTCGGAACCTGGGTCCAGTGGGCCCTGTTCAACGGCGACTTCCCGGGCGACATCATCATTCCGCGCCTGTACGTGCTGCACATCCTGATCTTCCCGGCCATCATCCTGGCGTTGATCGGTGCACACCTCGCCCTGGTCTGGTACCAGAAGCACACGCAGTTCCCCGGCCCGGGTCGCACCGAGAAGAACGTCGTCGGCGTTCGCATCCTCCCGGTCTTCGCGGCCAAGGGCGGCGCTTTCTTCGCAATCGTGTTCGGCTTCCTGGCACTGATCGCGGGCGTGTTCCAGATCAACCCGGTCTGGAACATCGGGCCGTACAACCCTGCGCAGGTCTCCGCGGGCTCGCAACCCGACATCTACATGATGTGGACGGACGGGTTCGCCCGACTGATGCCTGCATGGGAGCTCTATCTCGGCAATTACACGGTTCCCGCCGTGTTCTGGGTCGTGCTGGTCATCGGCGTGATCTTCGGGTTGCTGTTCGGTTATCCGTGGATCGAGAAGAAGCTCACCGGCGATTACGCGCACCACAACCTTCTGCAGCGTCCGCGTGACGCTCCGGTCCGCACCGCAGCGGGCGCGATGGCATTGACGTTCTACATCATCCTCACGTTGATGTGTATGAACGACATCATCGCGCTGAAGTTCCACATCTCGCTGAACGCGACGACGTGGATGGGACGTATCGGCATGATCGTCCTGCCTCCGTTGGTGTACTTCATCACCTACCGTTGGGCGCTGTCGCTGCAGCGAAGCGACCGCGCTGTCCTCTCCCACGGAATCGAGACGGGCATCATCCGTCGACAGCCGCAGGGCGAGTACATCGAGATGCATCAGCCGCTCGGCCCGGTCGACGACCACGGTCACCCGATCCCGCTCCCGTACGAGGGCGCTGCACTGCCGAAGCGGATGAACAAGCTCGGCTCGGCGGGCGCTCCCGGCACCGGAACCGTATTGATCCCGGACACCGCGGAGGAGCAGGCGCAGAACGTGCGGATCGCGCACGAACAGCACGAGGCCGAGAAGAAGGCCATCCAAGAGTTGCAGACCAAGGGCGGAAACCCGCTCGACTGAGGTCACCTCTCTTCCGACGACGGCCGTCCCGCATCTCGCGGGGCGGCCGTCGTCGTTCGTGGTCACTGGTGCCGGTCTGCTACTTCACTCCCCCACTGGCAGTGTGTTCCTCAGGCATCCGGTGGACGGAGCGCGGCGACAGCGAGCGTAGAGAGGAGCTCCCGGGAGCGCGGAGTGAACCTGACGTGGTTACGACCGGCGACTGCGTCGATGATCGTCTGCGCCCGTTCCAGGTAGGCGGCGCGCTCGACGTCCGTCGTCGACGATCGTGCGTGTCGCAAGAGCTTGACAGCCGTGGAGAGGTCGTCTGCATCTTTGCGCGGCAGCAGTGAATGCCCGCGGCGACGACCGGCGTCCTCACACGCCGTCCAACTCCGGACAAGACGCGACACCGCGCGTCGATACGCCGTGGCGTGCGATTCGTCTACCGGTCCGTCGGTGCGCAGCGCGTCGGCTTCGCCGACCGCATCGAGGAACGCTGCCGTCTCGTCCGCCCCGACATCGGTCACCGATGGATAGAGCAGAATGAGTTCCGGATCCATCTCGTACGCGAGGTACTCACGACGCACACGATCGTGGTCCGCGACGGCCGCTGTCCACAGCAGCCCTGATGCGGCCCCGTCCCGACCGGCCCGGTTTCGGCGCTGCGGTCTGGTTCGCGACCATAGCCGGGACCGACGAGAATCTCCGTTAGGAGCGGCACGGATCGGTGACGGCCCGACCGCGGGCAGCGGCTCCGCCGCAGCATCTGGATGGTCGGCCAGGTAGTCGCGACAGTCGTCGACGGCGACTACGACTGCGGTATCGGCGTCAGCGGACACGGGCGGTTCCACCTGTACGATGGCCTCCCCGCGCAGGCCGTCTGTCACGGCGAGCACACGGTGGTGCGTGCACCCTCGCGCCAGCGCAACGTCGCCTACCCGCGCTGTGCCTGGCACCACCGCGATGACGTCACCATCCTGTGGGCGCCACGATCGGCTGCCGAGGCGGAGCCTGGTCGTCGTGTCGTCGCAGCGGTATGCGCGGACGCCCTGCGGCGAGGTCGCAGGCTCGACCTGGGGAGACGGCGCACCCGCGGTATGCGGGCCGTCGATGCTCGGGATCGCTCCACACACCGCCACGAACGGCGCGAGCACGGCGCGCAGTTCGGCTTTGCTCGCGCGGTGCAGGACGAGGTTGCGCACTCCGGTCTGACGAAGGAGCATCGGCGCGGCCCCGATCGCCGCCAGGAGGTGTCTGCCGCTGGTCCCGAGCGCCTCCCGCGGGAGATGTGTCAGTGCGCGATCGACGAAATCCGGAGAGTGCTCCATGCCCGGACCCGCGCGGAGCACGGAGTCGCAGAGGTCCGCCGACACCGTTCCGCGCGCTGCACGCGCGATCGCCTGCGCCTCATACGGCGTCAGTTGGGTCAGACGCATGGCGAACGCGAGCACCACCGGATCGTCGGCACACAGCCACCGACGCATCGTCTGTGCGTCGGCGGCGTCGAGATAGTCGACAGCGGTCGGCGACGGGCAGAGTCGTTCGAGGGCCGTCGGCCGCTCGATCTCCGCGCCGGGTTCGGCTCTGCGGTCGTGCAGGCGGAACACGACGTCGAGGTCCATGTCGTCGTAGGCCACGGGGACGATGCTCCGCCAGGATCCGCCGCACATGAATTCGGCGGTCACGCTGTAGCTGATCGGGCGTTCCTCGACGCCGGGCGCCCAGAGAAGATCCGGGCCGTCGGCTGGGTCGGACACCTTCACGAATCCTCGCTTCAGCATGAGGTCTTCACCAGTCCGAACCGTCACGCAGGTCGCAGACCAGTCGCTGTGTGGTGTCCAGGTCGGCGTATGACGGTGTCCGCAACACGAGTGTGGAGTGCCGCTCGTCGCCCGGCGATGGCCGTATTCCGTCGACTGTGAGCACGCCCAACGGTCCACGCCACGGTTCCCACCCACGACGCAGGTACAGCGGGCGCCCGTCGTCGGAGGCTCCGAGCGCGCCGAGGTCGTGCGCGCGTACCACTATGTCGTCGACCCGTGCCATGATCGCGTCGCCGATCCCGCGACGACGCGTCCGCGCTGCGACTGCGACGGCCTCGACATACCCGGTGCGCATCACGGTGTCGCCTGCGATCAGCCTGCGCTGGACCACCGCAGCGTGGCCGACGATGCCCGTCTCGTCTTCGGCGAACACATGGACGCCGCCGAGACAGTGATCGAAGTCCGAGGCGTCGAAGTCGCCTGCGAACGCGTCATACAGGAACCCACGGAGCACGTCTCGGTCGGCTTCGGACAACTCGTGGGCATGACGAAGCCGCACCCGGTATCCGGATGCGGCTTCGGTCGACACTCGATCGGTCAGTGCTTCTCGGGACCCACGTGGTATTCGAAGACCAGGCCCGCGACGGATCCGATGATGACGAACACGAGGGCGATCGCGAACCAGAGGTTCGCGCTCGCGAACCCGACCGCGAAGAGCGCGGCGGCGCCGGCGATCATGATCGGCCAGTAGCTGTGCGGGCTGAAGAAGCCCAATTCGCCTGCGCCGTCCTCGACCTCAGCATCCTCGTAGTCTTCCGGGCGGATCTCGACGCGGCGAGCGACGAATCGAAAGTAGGTGCCTGCGATCAGTGCCAGGCCGCCGGCGAAGAACATGCAGACGGCGCCGGTCCACTCGACACCGGTCCGGTAGAAGAACGTGCAGATCGCGTAGATGATGCCCATCACGACGAAGAACATCGCGAGGATTTCAAAGATCCGTGCTTCGACCTTCATCAGTTCGTACCTTCCTTGGCAGGCGTGCAACCCGTCAGCTTGGTGTTCGAAGCATCACCGAGGTCCGACGGAGTCTTGTCGTTCGAGACGCGACGAGAGTCGAACGGAACGGTGGTAACCGATTCGGGCACCTGGCAGATCGCTTGGAGCGCTTCAGCGTTCGTCGCTTCAGGGTTCGCATCACGGTAGGCGATGTAGCGAGCGAAGTCGGCGGGGCTCACCGCACGGACCTCGAAGTTCATCATCGCGTGGAACGTGCCGCACATCTCGGCACAGCGTCCGACGAATGCGCCCTCACGATCGATCGAACTGATCTGGAACTGCGAATCAGTGTGGTTCTGATCCGGGAAAGGCATCACGTCGCGCTTGAAGAGGAACTCAGGAACCCAAAACGAGTGGACGACATCAGCGGCGGCCAGATCGAACTGAATCCGCGTGTCGGTCGGCAGAACCAGTACCGGAATCGTCGACGACGAGCCAAGCGTCTCGATCTTGTCGAAGGTCAAGTACTTGCGCTCTTCTGCGGAGCGTCCACCTGCCGCACCCTCGATGAGTTCCTTCTCACCTTCGTGCTCGCGGAACTTCGGGATCTGGAGGTCGAACGGCTCACCCTTACGGGAGTCCTTGGCGTCGACGAGCTGCTTGCCGTCGACGTTCACCGAGTTGTAGCCGAACTTCCAGTTCCACTGGAAGGCCGTGACGTCGACGACGACCGCCGGATTGTCTTCCTTGGTCTCCACCTTGTTCTGCACGACGACCGTGAAGTAGAACATCACGGCGATCAGCACGAACGGGATGGCGGTGTACGCCAACTCCAAGGGAACGTTGTAGCCGGTCTGACGCGGAATGACCTCGTCATCGCTCTCGTTCGCCTTACCGCGGTGGAAGGTGATGGTCCAGAAGATCAGACCCCAGACCAGGACACCCATCGCCAGCGCTGCGATGACCGACCAGGTCCAGAACACCCGCATGTCATGCGCTTCAGGGGTAACGCCTTCGGGCCAACCGAAGTTCAGCGCCTGTTCGGCACTGCAGCCCGACGTCATCAGCACGACGACACCCAGGACCGCGAGGGCACTCAGTCGTTTGATCGTGCGCGACGCCGGTACTCGTCGTCGTGCCGACGGCCGTCCACGGTTCGTCAATTTCACGCCTTCCTGCTGGCAGGGAGCTGTTCCACAAGGTTCGCACGGCGGAGCAAACCACTCCTTGCGCAATTCTTGCACCTAGTAACTACGCAGCGTAGTCCAACCCGCGGATGACTTCTCTATTGGGTCAGCCGATGTCGGCGCGGCGTAACGCGACCTGCGGATTCGCCCGGCCCGGCGTGGCGTCGACCTCAGGGGGCACCAGAGATGTCGCACGTCGGCGTGCTTCTACGGCATAGTGGACGCGGCGCGGATGCACCTGCGGGTCGCCGCTGCGCGGTACTTGCAATCGACGGGAAATGAGGCTTGTCAGCGTGTGCGGCTTGCTCGGAATGCTCACCAGCGACGGTTCGGCGGCGTCGACGGCCGGATTGATCGCGTCGGCAGCACACTGCATGCGACACCGAGGCCCCGACGAGCCCGGTACGTGGAACGACGACGACATCGTGCTCGGCTTCAACCGCCTGTCGATCATCGACATCGAGCACTCGCATCAGCCCCTGCGCTGGGGCCCGGACGAGGATCCAGAGCGCTACGCCCTGGTCTTCAACGGCGAGATCTACAACTACGTCGAGATCCGTGAGGAGTTGACCGCCGAGTACGGCACGAAGTTCCGGACCGAGGGTGACGGCGAGTCCATCGTCGCGGGCTTTCATCACTGGGGCCCCGAGATCGTCCGGAAGCTGCGGGGCATGTTCGCGTTCGCCGTCTGGGACACACAGACCCGTGAACTGTTCCTCGCCCGCGACCGGTTCGGCATCAAGCCCCTGTTCCTTGCGACCAGCGACGCGGGCACTGCATTCGGCAGTGAGAAGAAGAGCCTCCTCGAGGTCCTCGAATGTCTCGGTCTGGATCGCGAACTCGACGACCGGGCGATCGAGCACTACACGGTCCTCCAGTACGTCCCCGAACCCGAGACTCTGCACGCGAATATCACCCGCTTGGAGTCCGGTTGCTATGCGAGGCTGAGTCCCGGCGTCGCACCAGTCGTCACTCGCTACTTCGATCCGAAGTTCCCGGTTCGCCCGTTCACTCCGGACAGCACACAGAAGCGGTACGACGAGATCGCCGACGTGCTCCGCGATTCGGTCGCAAAGCATATGCGCGCGGACGTCACCGTCGGCTCGTTCCTGTCCGGCGGCATCGACTCGACCGCGATCGCCGCACTCGCCATCCAGCACAACCCCGACCTGATCACCTTCACCACCGGGTTCGAACGTGACGGGTATTCCGAAGTCGACGTCGCCGCCGAATCGGCCGAGGCCATCGGCGCGCGTCACATCGTGAAGGTCGTCTCGCCGCGCGAGTTCATCGAGGCGCTCCCCCGGATCATCTGGTATCTCGATGACCCCGTCGCCGACCCCGCCCTGGTCCCGCTCTACTTCGTGGCCGCCGAAGCCCGCAAGCACGTCAAAGTCGTGCTGTCCGGCGAGGGCGCCGACGAACTCTTCGGCGGCTACACGATCTATAAGGAGCCGCTGTCGCTCAAATCGTTCGACAAGATGCCTGCGGGCCTTCGTCGCCTCGCCGGGCGAGTCTCTGACCGCATTCCGGAAGGCACTCGTGGCAAGAGCCTCCTGCACCGCGGTTCGCTCTCCTTGGAGGAGCGCTACTACGGCAATGCCCGGAGTTTCGACGACGCCCGACTGCGCGCCGTGCTGCGAAACTTCCGTCCCGACTGGATGCACCAGGACGTGACGGCGCCGATCTACCGCATGTCCGAGGGGATGGACCCCGTCACCCGGATGCAGCACCTCGATCTGTTCACCTGGCTGCGCGGCGACATCCTCGTCAAGGCCGACAAGATCACCATGGCGAACTCGCTGGAACTACGCGTCCCCTTCTTGGACAAGGAGGTGTTCGCTGTCGCCGAGCAACTCCCGTACGACGAGAAGATCGCACACGACACCACCAAGTACGCGCTGCGCAAGGCGCTCGAACAGATCGTCCCGCCGCACGTCCTGCACCGCCGCAAGCTCGGTTTCCCCGTACCCCTGCGCCACTGGCTGGCAGGGACCGAGATGTACGACTGGGCACGTGAACTGATCGCGACGTCGGACACCGATCACATCGTCGACAAGGCCTTCACTCTGGCGATGCTGGAGGAGCACCGAGCCGGAACCGTCGACAACAGCAGGCGCATCTGGACCGTCGTCTGCTTCATGCTCTGGTACGGGATCTTCGTCGACGGGTCGGTCGTGCCTGATATCGAGGATCACGACTACCCGGTGCGTCTCTAGTAGGACGTGCCGAGTGGGTGCCCCTCAGATCGCGTTGGCGATCTCCTGCGCCGCGTCGGGACCGTAAGCGGCGGACAGGCGCTCACGGGCGGCGGCCGGATCCCACGACCAGCCCTGCGTCGACTCGCACTCGAGGACGAGGGTCGCGACCATCGCGCCGAGCTGGGCGCTGCGCTCGAAGTTCAGACCCTTGCTCAGTCCGGTCAGGAAGCCCGCGCGAAAGCCGTCGCCGACGCCCGTCGGATCGACCTGCTCGTTCACCGGCACCACGTTCACGTGCGTCACCGATCCGTCGGTGTCGATGATGTCGACTCCCTTCGAACCGAGTGTGGTGATCCGAACTCCGACCAGGTCGGCGATCTGGGCGTCGGACAGCCCGGACTTCTGCTTGAGCAGGCCCCACTCGTACTCGTTCGTGAACAGGTACGCAGCACCCTCGATCAGGTCTCGGGCGGCCTCCCCGTCCAGACGGGCCAACTGCTGCGACGGGTCCGCGGCGAACTCGATCCCCTCGGCACGGCAGGCCGCGGTGTGACGGCTCATGGCCGCCGGATCGTCCGCTCCGATCAACACCAGGTCCGGACGTCGGTCCGCGACGACTGCCGCCAGATCGATGTCGCCCGCCTCGGTCATCGCTCCCGCGTAGAAGGTGGCGAGCTGCGCCATCGTCTCGTCTGTGGTGCACATGAATCGGGCGGTGTGCTTGGTCTGCGACCGCTGGACGCCTCGGCAGTCGACGCCGTGCTCGCTGAGCCACGCCTCGTAGTCGTCAAAGTCGCCGCCTGCCGCACCGACGAGCAGAGGCTCGTTCCCGAGTACACCGAGCGCGTAGGCGATGTTGCCGCCGACACCGCCCCGGTGCAGAACCAGGTCTTCGACGAGGAAGCTGAGTGAGATGTGCTCGAGCTGATCGGCCACGAGTTGGTCGGCGAATTTTCCGGGGAACTTCATCAGATGATCGGTCGCGAGGGACCCACAGACGGCAATGAACATCTGTCCAACGTAGTGGGATCTCGACCGCACACGATCACCCGGGGGCTCGATCAACGCACGACGGCCGCGACCCCGGTACGGGATCGCGGCCGTCGAGGACCGTCGAAGGTCAGTTGAACGAGTCGCCGCAGGCGCAGCTGCCGGTCGCGTTCGGGTTGTCGATCGTGAAGCCCTGCTTCTCGATGGTGTCGACGAAGTCGATGGTCGCGCCCTGCACGTACGGGGCACTCATCCGGTCGACAGCCAGTCGCACGCCGCCGAAGTCGGAGACGACGTCGCCGTCGAGCTGGCGATCGTCGAAGAACAGCTGGTAGCGCAGACCGGCACAACCACCCGGTTGGACTGCGATACGCAGGGCGAGGTCGTCACGTCCCTCCTGGTCGAGAAGACCCTTCGCCTTCGCAGCTGCGGCGTCGCTGAGCAGGATGCCGGTCTCGGTTGTTTCGTTCTGGACGGTCATGAGCGCTCCTTGAATACGTCTGTCGTCAATCGCCTGACACGGATCGGAATCAGATGTCGTCGGTCTGACACGGTCAACGGTACCCGCCATATGGTTATTCCCGCATCATGCCCCGCGGCAACGTCGGCGTACTCGCCTCACGCCTCGCGCGCCGACCATCGGGCGGCGACGCACGCAGCGAGGCTCGTCAACGACGGCGCGGCGTCGTTCATCGCGGCACCGATCGAACCCACGTGTTCGGTCATCGACCACACTCCGGCGACCCCCTGTATCCGGGGGTCGCCGACCACCTGACCGGCGAGCACCACGACCGGCACGCTTCCGGCTTCGGCCGCGAGCGCCGCGGCGACCTTGCCGTGCGCGGTCTGCGAGTCGAACCGCCCCTCGCCGGTGATCACCAGGTCCGCAGCGGCCAGCCGGGACCGACGATCGGTCGCGTCACCGACGACATCCGCGCCCGGGTGCCGTCTCCCGCCGACCCACAGCATCGCGGCGCCGAGGCCGCCTGCCGCGCCCGCACCCGGCTCGTCGCGGACGTCCCGCCCGCTCGTCGCGAGGTCGTCGGCCCACGCGGTGAGTCGGTCCTCCAGCGCCGCGACAGCCGCCGGATCGGCGCCCTTCTGGGGTCCGAAGACGGCAGCCGCACCGTCGGGCCCGAGGAGCGGATTGTCCACGTCGGAGGCGACGATCACTTCCACATCGCGTAGTAGATCTGCGGCAGCGGCGCGTCCGCCGAGCGCTTCGAGGGCTCCCCGACCACCATCGGTCGTTGCGCTCCCACCGAGTCCGACGACGATCCGGGGCGGACGATCGGCGAGCGCGGCCCGTATCAATTGCCCGACTCCGACCGTCGTCGCCGCAAAAGCGGTCTGCGGGGACGGCGTGACTCCGAGGATCGTCAGTCCACACGCCTGCG
Source organism: Gordonia sp. (in: high G+C Gram-positive bacteria) (assembly GCF_052106715.1). Classification (NCBI taxonomy): domain Bacteria; kingdom Bacillati; phylum Actinomycetota; class Actinomycetes; order Mycobacteriales; family Gordoniaceae; genus Gordonia; species Gordonia sp. (in: high G+C Gram-positive bacteria). Next base: position 116,382 of record NZ_JBQEDL010000003.1, on the reverse strand, counting down.
CGGCCTCCAGATAGACGGTGCCGTCGGCGGCGATCCCGTATTCGGCGGTCACCGGGACGCCAAGCGGCCCCGGCACCCGAGTCGTGCGCACCGACACCGCTCCGGCGGCGGCAAGGACCGCGACGAATCCGGGTCCGCCGTCGGACTGCGGCAGGACGTCGAACGTGTCGTTCGGGCGCTCCGACGACCAGCCTTCGACGATCGCGGCCGCCGCCTCCGTCGCGGTGAGCGTGCCGCCGAACTCGTCGGGCGCGACGACGACAAACCTCTTGCGGGCGCCCGTTGGTTCCTCCATGCGCCGCAGGATACTGCCCGATTCCAGGCCGCCGCCCGTCATCGCCTAGTCTCGAAGGCGTGAAGCTGCCTTGGAAGTCCGATGCGACGAGCACCGACGACACCGTCGACGACGCCCAGACCACCGACGACGCCGACGGCGACGAAGCGCGCGTCGAGAAGGCGAAGCTGACGCCCGGCAAGGGTCGACCTACGCCGAAACGCCGCGAAGCCGAGAACAAGCGCCGCGGGCCTGTCGCACCGCCGCCCACCACTCGCGCCGAGGCTCGCGCACGTAAGAAGGCGCTCAAGTCGACAATGAGCAAGGACGAGCGCAAAGAACTCAGCGCAAAACGTCGCGAGGCCCGTCTCGAGCAGCGCGAGAAGATGATGAGTGGCGACGAGAAGTACCTGATGCCGCGCGACAAGGGGCCCGCACGTCGCCTGACCCGTGACATCGTCGACTCGCGCCGCAACTTCGCCGGACTGTTCATGCCGTTCGCAGTGTTCCTGATCGTCGCGATCATGATCCCCCAGCTCGCGGTGATCGCGAACCTGGTGCTGCTCGTGTTCGTCGTGTTCATGGCGATCGACTCGTACATTCTGGGGCGAATAGTCAACAAGCGTGTCCGCGAACGTCATCCGGACACGCAGGAGAGCCGGTTCCGGCTCGGTTGGTACGCCTTTACACGCGCCATGCAGCTACGCATGATGCGTGCGCCGAAGCCACTGGTCAAGCCGGGCGACAAGGTCTAGAAGTGCGCACCCTGGTCCTGGGTGGGACCCGATCAGGCAAGTCTGCACACGCCGAACGCCTCCTCGCCGATGCCGGCGAGGTCCGCTATTTGGCGACCGGTTCCGTGCCCGCAGACGACGCCGCGTGGGACGCGCGCGTCCGAGCGCATCGCGACCGGCGGCCAGAACGGTTCCGCACGGTCGAGACGACCGATCCCGCAGCCCAGCTCCGCGCCGACCGCACTGCGGCCGTCCTGTTGGACGATCTCGGCACCTGGTTGACCGGTGTCATCGACCGCGCTGGCGCGTGGGAGGACCAGGCGGTGTCCGTCGTCGACGACGTCGACGAGTTGTGTGCGGCGATCGCCGACCACCGGGGCGAGCTCGCGATCGTCAGCCCGGAGGTCGGGTTGTCGGTTGTCGCACCGACTGCCGCCGGGCGACGCTTCGCCGACGAACTCGGCGCGTTGAACGCCCGCGTCGCGCGGGTCGTGGACTCGGTCCGGCTCGTCGTCGCGGGTCGGGTGCTCGACCTCCCCGCCGACACGGCCAACCCCGTGGGTTCAGACGCTGCCGAATCAGACACCGCCGAATCACATACTGCGAGCTCGGCCATCGCAGATTCCGCCCCGGGGACGAGCGCGACCGCCGTGCCTGCCCCGGCCCCCTCACCCGATGCGGCGCAGGCACACGAGATGCGCACCGTCGAATTCGTTCCTCGCGCCGTGCCCGACGGGACCGACGCCGAAGTGTTCGTCGCGATCGACCCTCCCGACCACGAGACCGTAGCTCTGGCGGAAGCCCGCCAGCTGACCCTCACGAAGCCTCCGGGCTCGCTCGGGCTCCTCGAGGAACTCGGGGCCTGGGTGTCGGCATGCCAGTCGGAGTGTCCACCGCGTCGACTCAGCGCTCCCGCGGTGGCCGTGTTCGCCGGCGACCACGGCGTCGCCCGCGACGGAGTCTCGGCCTACCCACCCGCAGTCACCGCACAGATGATCGCGAACATCGCTGCGGGTGGCGCCGCCGTCAACGTGCTCGCCCGCCGTGTCGGCGCGAGTGTGCACGCCTTCGACATCGCCGCCGACATCGACCTCTCCGATCCTGACGCTGTCGTGACCGACTACAAGGTGCGGCACTCCAGTGGGGATCTGCGACGCGGCGAAGCCCTCACGATCGCCGAGGCACGGCGTGCGGTCGCAGCCGGCCGTGCTATCGCCGACGGGCTCGTCGACTCCGGCGCAGACCTGTTGATCGCGGGCGACATGGGGATCGGGAACACGACTCCGGCCGCCGTTCTCATCGGCACCATCGCCGACAAGGAACCGGTGGTCGTCGTGGGCCGCGGTACCGGAATCGACGACGAGACGTGGATCCGCAAGACCGCCGCGATCCGAGACGGTATGCGCTTCGGGCGCCGCTACCGTAATGAGCCGCTGGCGCTGCTGGCGGCAGTGGGCGGGGCAGACCTCGCCGCGATGGCAGGCTTCTATGCACAAGCCGCAGTCCGCAGGACTCCGGTGATCTTGGACGGTGTCGTCACGACCGCGGCCGCGCTCGTCGCCGAGCAGATGGCTCCGGGCGCGTCGTCGTGGTGGCGCGCAGGCCACCAGTCCACCGAACCCGCGCACGCCTTCGCCCTCAAGAGTCTCGGTCTGGAGCCGATCCTCGATCTGTCGATGCGGCTCGGCGAAGGCACCGGCGCGTTGACCGCGCTGTCGGTCGTCATGTCGGCCGTGGACATCCTGATCGACATGGCCACATTCGACGAGGCCGGCGTCAGCGATGGGGCGTAACCCTCTCACGGCAGTAGGCATCGCAGTCAGTTGGCTGACCGTCGCTCCGGTTCCCGCGCCCCGCGTCCAGATGGACCGCCGAGCCGGTGGCGCCGCGATCACGGCTGTTCCGCTGGTCGGCGCGCTGCTCGGAGGCATCGCCGCGGCCGCGGCGTATGGACTCTCGTTGACCGCGCTCCCCGACCTGCTCGTTGGAGTCCTCGTCGTCGCACTCCTGGCCCTCGCGACTCGCGGCATGCACGTGGACGGCCTCGCCGACACGGCGGACGGTCTGGGCTGCTACGGCGATGAGGTGCGCGTCCGGGAGGTGATGCGCAGCGGGGACGTCGGACCGTTCGGCGCCGCGAGCCTCGCTATCGTGCTCGGAGCTCAGGCGGCCGCTTTCGGCGCACTGTCGGCGAGCGAACAGTGGTGGGACATCGTGTTCGCCGTCGCTCTCGCCCGCGTGACCGCCGTCTACGTCTGCCGTGCGGGACTGCCGCCCGCGAACAGTACCGGTTTCGGCGCACTCGTCGCCGGAACCCAACGGTGGTCGATCCTCGTGTGGACCGCCGTCGCCGCAGCGGCCGCCTGGCCGCTCGGAATCCGCGCGCTGTGCGCGGTCGCCGCCGTCGCCGTGTTCTCCTACGCGTTCGCCGCCCACTGCCGACGACGAATGGGCGGGATCGCCGGCGACGTGATCGGTGCCGCCATCGAACTGTCGACTGTCCTCACGTTGGTCGTCCTGCTCGTCTGAGGGGCTCCTCAGCGGGCCGGGTGCAGTGTGGTCATCCAACCGTGGGTATCGGCGAACAGGCCACGCTGGAGCCCGGTCAGGGTGTCCCGCAACGCCATCGTGACCTCACCGGTCTCGCCGTCGGCGACGGTGTACTCGTCGGTGTCGCTCAGGACGCGTCCGACCGGGGTGATGACTGCAGCGGTACCGCACGCGAACACCTCGGTGATCTCGCCCGACCGGACGTCGGCCGCGAGTTCGTCGGTGGAGATCTTCCGCTCCTGGACCGCGTACCCGGCGTCGGCGGCGAGCGTCAACAACGACTTACGGGTGACTCCCGGCAACAGCGATCCGCTCAGCGCGGGCGTCACCAGTCGTGCTTCCGAGCCCGAGCCGTACACGAAGAACAGGTTCATGCCGCCCATCTCCTCGATGTAGCGGCGCTCGATCGCGTCGAGCCAGACCACCTGGTCGCAGCCCTTCTCCGCAGCCTGCGCCTGCGCAAGAAGCGAGGCAGCGTAGTTGCCGCCGAACTTCGCTGCGCCGGTGCCGCCCGGAGAGGCACGCACATACTCGGTGCTCAAGTACACGCTGACCGGTTTCACGCCGCCGGAGAAGTAGGCGCCTGCAGGCGAGGCGATCAGCGCGTACCGGTACTGGTCGGACGGACGCACGCCGAGGCTGGCCTCGGTCGCGATCATGAACGGCCGCAGGTACAGCGACTCCTCGCCGCCCGCAGGCGGGACCCACGCATTGTCGACGGCGAGGATCTGACGCAGCGACTCGACGAACACGTCTTCCGGGAGTTCCGGCATCGCGAGACGACGTGCCGACGTGTTGAACCGCTCGGCGTTGGCCTCCGGGCGAAACGCCGCGATCGAACCGTCGGGCTGCCGGTACGCCTTGAGGCCTTCGAAGATCTCCTGCGCGTAGTGCAGGACCATCGCCGCCGGATCCAGCGCGATAGGACCGTACGGCGTCACCCGTGCTCGGTTCCAGCCGCGACCCCGGTCGAAGTCGATCACGACCATGTAGTCGGTGAAGTAATTGCCGAAACCCGGCGCGGCGAGGATCTCGGCGCGGCGACCTTCGGAAACGGGGTGCGGATGTTCGGTACAGGTGAACTCCAAGGTCATGCCGACAATTCTAACGCCGACCCACAATCGGGTCTGCGCGTGCCCGGCACGCGATGACCGGGAGTCAGACGTGCCCCTCGACGAACGGCGGCAACACCACTTCGCATTCGAGTGCGCGTCCGCGGACGTCGACGACGACGGTCGCGCCCTTCTTGATCCCGGACGCGACATCGATGAATGCGAGGGCGATGCCCTGCTTGAGCGTCGGCGAGAAGGTCCCGGACGTGCACACACCGATCTGCTCACCGCCCGCCTGCGTGTGGACGGTGCAGTCGGCGCGAGGGACTCCGCGGCCGGTCGCCTTGAGCCCGTAGAGACGACGCGAGGGGCCTGCCTCCCGTTCGGCGACGAGGGCGTCGCGCCCGAAGAACTCGGGCTTGTCCCAGCCGACTGCCCACGAGCTACGCGCCTGTACCGGTGTGACGTCGGCACTCAACTCGTGTCCGTGCAACGCATAGCCCATCTCCGTGCGCAGCGTGTCGCGAGCGCCGAGTCCGGCGGGCAGACCGTCTCGAGCCGTCACCTCCGCGATCAGCGAGTCCCACACGACTCCCGCATCGGCCCAGAGCGGGAGGATCTCGTAACCGTGCTCGCCGGTGTATCCCGTCCGACAGACTCGAACCCGGCGGGCCGCACCGTCGACCGTCATCTCGGCGTCAGCGAACGCCATGTAGTCCATCCCAGTAGGCAGGCCGAGCGCTTCGAGGACGTCCGTCGACTGCGGCCCCTGCACCGCGAACACCGCGTACTCGCGGTGCAGATCGGTGATCTCGATATCGTCGGGAGCCACTGCGCGCATTGCGTCGAGCACAGCCGCGGAGTTCGCGGCGTTCGGGATCAGGAAGACCTCGTCGTCGCCGACCAGATACGTGATCAAATCGTCGATCACACCACCGTCGGGAGCACAGCACATCGTGTACTGAGCCTTGCCCGGCACGATCTTGCCGAGGTCGTTGGTCAGTGCCCGGTTGACGAACGCGGCCGCGCCCGGGCCGGCGACGAGCGCCTTGCCGAGGTGGCTGACATCGAAGATGCCGACGGCCTCGCGGACCGCCGTGTGTTCGGCAACGGTGCCCGAATACGACACGGGCATGTCCCAGCCGCCGAATTCGGCGAACGATGCGTGCAAGGCTGCGTGGCGGTCGGCGATGGGGCCTGCGAGGAGTTCGGTCATGCCCGATACGGTATCGCCCGCACCGACTCGGGGTACACACGCCTGTGGCAGAGTTGACTTCTGTGAGCAGCAACGATTTCTCCGCCCGCGAACGCGGCCCGCGCATCGAACTGACCACCGCCATCGCCAAGGACGACGACGTCCTGGTGATCGGCCTGACCGCCCCGGATGCCGACGGCGAACCGCCGACTCTGCTAGTCGCCGACGATCTTTTCGACGACGAGACTGCAGACCGCGTGACGACCTCGCTGCACGCGTTGGGAGCGACCCATAAGTCCGGCTCGCTGACGACGATCCCCGCACCCGCGTCACTGCCGGTGTCCCGGATCCTCGCCGTCGGACTCGGCGACGAACCCGACGACGCCGAAGCGCTACGCAAGGCCGCAGGCGCTGCGATCCGTGCGCTGGACGGCGTCGCCACCGTCGCATCGACGCTCTCGGCCGCCGCGATCGGCCCCGTCGCCGAAGGCTTCTACCTCGGGGCATACCGGTTCGACGAGTTCCGCACCGACAAGTCGCGCTCGGATGAGCGGCCTCCGTCGAAGGTGCGACTGCTGGCTCCGAAGACCAAGGAGAACCGGGCCGAACTCGACCACGCGGTGGCCGTCGCCGACGCCGTCGCGATCGCCCGCGACCTGGTGAACACTCCGCCGAGTCACTTGTTCCCCGCCGAGTTCGCCGAGCGTGCCCGCGTCCTGGGCAGCCAGGCCGGCCTGCGCGTCGAGATTCTCGACGACACCGAACTCACCAAAGCCGGCTACGGCGGAATCATCGGCGTCGGCAAGGGCAGTTCGCGTCCGCCGCGGCTGGTCCGCCTCATCCACGAGGCGAAGGGCTCGGACAAGAAGGTCGCTCTCGTCGGCAAGGGAATCACCTTCGACACCGGTGGCATCTCCCTTAAGCCCGCAGCAGGCATGGAGGCGATGACCTCCGACATGGGTGGTGCGGCAGCAGTCATCGCGACCGCCGTCGCCGCAGCGCGTCTGGACGTCGACGTCACCGTCGTCGCGACCGTCCCGATGGCCGAGAACATGCCGTCCGGGACGGCCCAGCGCCCAGGCGACGTCCTGACCCAGTACGGCGGCACCACCGTCGAAGTCCTCAACACCGACGCCGAAGGGCGCCTGGTCCTCGCGGACGCCATCGTCCGCGCCTGCGAGGACGAGCCCGACTACCTGATCGACACCGCTACCCTGACGGGTGCGCAGATGGTCGCTCTGGGTACCCGGACCCCGGGCGTGCTCGGCACCGACGAGTTCCGCGACCGCGTCGCCGCCGTCTCGCAGAACGTCGGGGAGAACGGATGGCCGATGCCGATGCCGCCCGAGCTCCGCGCCGACCTCGACTCACGGGTCGCGGATCTAGCGAACGTCACCAACCACCGGTTTGGTGGAATGCTCTCGGCCGCAATGTTTTTGCGCGAGTTCGTCGCGGACGGCGTCGGATGGGCCCACGTCGACGTGGCAGGCCCGGCATTCAACTCGGGCGGCCCATGGGGATACACCGCCAAGGGTGGCACCGGCGTGCCTGTGCGGACCCTAGTCGCCGTCCTCGAAGACATCGCAGACAAAGGGTGACCGGGTCCACAACACCTACTCACGGGTAAGAGGGCCACTCCCCTGAGAGCACTGCAGTCGGCGGGTACTGTGAATCGCGGGAGTCGGTCGATCCACCGCCTGCAGCATGCGTTCGCGTAATCCTCGCGCACGCAGATCAGACCCGCATCGGCTAGACCGGACATAACAAGGTTCACGAGTTTAGGGAGTCACACGCAATGGCCTTCTCTGTTGAGATGCCCGCACTGGGTGAGAGCGTCACCGAGGGCACCGTCACCCAATGGTTGAAGCAGGAAGGCGACACCGTCGAAGTCGACGAGCCCCTGCTCGAGGTCTCGACCGACAAGGTCGACACCGAGATCCCATCGCCGGTCGCCGGTGTTCTCACCTCGATCCTGGCGCACGAGGACGATGTGGTCGAGGTCGGCGGTCAACTCGCGTTGATCGGTGATGAGGGCGAGACCGCCGACAGCGCTCCGGCCGCTGCGGAGTCGGCTCCTGCCGAATCGGCGCCCACCGAGCCGGAACCCGCGCAAGCCGATACCGCTGCGGCCGAAGCCGCCCCGGCCCAGTCAACTCCCTCCGAAGCCGCTCCCGCTGAGTCGGCTCCCGCCGGATCCGCGTCGGGTACCGACGTCGTAATGCCCGAGCTCGGCGAATCCGTCACCGAAGGCACGGTCACCAACTGGCTCAAGCAGGTCGGCGACTCGGTCGAGGTCGACGAGGCGCTCCTCGAGGTCTCGACCGACAAAGTCGACACCGAGATCCCGTCGCCGGTCGCCGGCACCCTGTTGGAGATCGTCGCCGATACAGACGACGTCGTCGAGGTCGGCGGCCGTCTCGCCGTCGTCGGCGACCAGGACGGAGCCCCCGCAGCATCTGCCCCGGCAGCATCCACTCCGGCCGAGCAGGCGCCTGAGCCCAGTCCGCAGCCCGAATCGGCTCCGCAGCCCGAATCGACTCCGACGCCTGAGCCACAGTCGGCTCCCGCGACTCCGACGCCCGAGCCCGCGGCACCCGCTCCCGCCTCGAACAGCTCTGCGTCGAACAACGCTGCCTCGACGAGCGCTGTCTCGGACACTCTCGAGTCGACGCCGTACGTGACGCCCCTGGTCCGTAAGCTCGCGGCCGAGAACGACGTCGATCTGTCGTCGGTCTCCGGCACCGGTGTCGGTGGGCGAATCCGCAAGCAGGACGTGTTGGCCGCCGCCGAGGCGAAGAAGGCTCCGGCCACTGCACCGGCGGCTCCCGCCTCGGCTCCGGCCACTGCTCCCGCGGCCGCTCCGGCCACGGCGAGCCCGGAGTTGGCCGCCCTGCGCGGAACCACGCAGAAGATCAACCGCATCCGCCAGATCACCGCGGCGAAGACCCGCGAATCGTTGCAGAGCAGCGCACAGCTGACGCAGGTCCACGAGGTCGACATGAGCCGCATCGCGGCGCTGCGGTCCTCGGCCAAGGCCACGTTCCTGGCCGCCGAGGGCGTCAACCTCACGTACCTGCCGTTCTTCGCCAAGGCGGTCGTGGAAGCACTCAAGGCCCACCCGAACGTGAACGCGTCGATCGACGAGCAGGCCAAGGAGATCACCTACCACGCGAACGTGCACCTAGGCATCGCTGTCGACACGCCGCAGGGCCTGCTTTCTCCGGTGATTCACAATGCAGACGATCTGTCGCTCGCCGGTCTGGCGCGCGCTATCGCCGACATCGCCGACCGTGCTCGCAACGGCGGCCTCAAGCCGGACGAGCTCGCCGGCGGCACCTTCACGATCACCAACATCGGAAGCCAGGGCGCGCTGTTCGACACGCCGATCCTAGTTCCGCCACAGGCCGCGATGCTTGGCACCGGCGCGATCGTGAAGCGTCCCGTGGTGCTGACCGCACCGGACGGAACCGAATCGATCGCTTCGCGGTCGATGACGTACCTGCCGCTGACCTACGATCACCGCCTCATCGACGGCGCCGACGCCGGTCGTTTCCTGACGACGGTCCGCCAGCGTCTCGAAGCGGCCGAGTTCGCCGCCGATCTGGGACTGTAAGACGTCCCGAGACACCGCGACCGCCGTCCGCTGCGACTTTCGGGTCGGAGCGGACGGCGGTTCGGCGTCTGACGGCAGTGATCCGTCCGGCGGAAGCCACCGTGGAATAGTCTGCGCCGCACGAGATGTTGGACAGGATGTGCGTGCACGGACCGATCACCCCCGCCCCGTCGTCCGCGTCGTGGCTTCCTCCCCCATTTCCGCCTAGGAGTATCGCTGTGCGTAATGGATCCGCTCGGTTGAGCACCGAACCCGTCGAAGTTCGTCTGCTCGGCTCCGTCGACTATCAACAGGCGTATCGGCTGCAGCACGACCTGGCCGACAAGCGTGCCTCCGGGGAGCTCGACCACGATGTGATGCTCCTACTGGAGCATCCGCCGGTGTACACGGCGGGTAAACGTACGCAGGCCTCGGACCGACCGGTGAACGGCGCACCCGTGATCGACGTCGATCGTGGCGGACGCATCACATGGCATGGTCCGGGGCAACTCGTCGGGTATCCGATCATCAGACTCGCCGAGCCGGTCGACGTCGTCGACTACGTACGCCGCCTCGAGGAGGCGCTGATCCGCGTATGCGATTCGCACGGCGTCACGACTGGACGCATCGACGGCCGGTCGGGAGTGTGGGTACGCGACGACGCAGGCGAGCGTAAGCTCGGCCAGATCGGTATCCGAGTCGCCAAGGGAGTCACCCTCCACGGCTTCGCTCTGAACGTCGATCCCGACATGTCGGTGTTCGAAGCCATCGTGCCGTGCGGCATCGCCGACGCCGGAGTCACCTCCATCGCGATGGAGACGGGCACCGCACTGAAAGTCGCCGACGTTCTCGCCGAGGTGACCGCATCGATCGTCGACTGTCTCGACGATCCGATTCCACCGTCGCCCGGACACACCGCAGACACACTCACGACCACCGAACCCGCAACCGTAGGAACTCCGCAGTGACTGCTTCACCGTCCACACCGTCCACCCCTTCCGGTTCGTCCGGGCAGGCCCCGGCCGGCCGCAAACTACTCCGTCTCGAGGTCCGCAACGCGCAGACCCCGATCGAGCGCAAGCCGAAGTGGATCAAAACCCGCGCCACGATGGGACCGGAGTACACCGAGCTCAAATCGCTGGTGAAGGGCGAAGGCCTGCACACTGTGTGCGAAGAGGCCGGCTGCCCCAACATCTACGAGTGCTGGGAAGACCGCGAAGCGACGTTCCTCATCGGCGGCGAGCAGTGCACCCGTCGCTGTGACTTCTGCCAGATCGACACCGGCAAGCCGTCCCCCCTCGATCGTGACGAGCCGCGCCGCGTCGCCGAGTCCGTGCGCTCGATGGGGCTGCGGTACTCGACCATCACCGGGGTCGCCCGCGACGATCTCCCCGACGAGGGCGTCTGGCTCTACGCCGAGACCGTTCGTAAGATCCACGAACTCAATCCGGGCACCGGTGTGGAGAACCTGATCCCGGACTTCCACGCCAACCCCGACCTCCTGGCCGAAGTCTTCGAGTCTCGACCCGAGGTGCTCGCTCACAACGTCGAGACGGTGCCGCGCATCTTCAAACGGATCCGACCGGCTTTCCGCTACGAGCGGTCGTTGGACGTGATCACCCAGGCGCGCGACTTCGGTCTGGTCACCAAGTCCAATCTCATCCTGGGCATGGGCGAGACGCCCGAGGAGATCCGCGAGTCGCTGAACGACCTGTACGAGGCCGGCTGCGACATCGTGACGATCACCCAGTACCTGCGGCCGTCACCCCGGCACCACCCGGTTGATCGTTGGGTGAAGCCCGAAGAGTTCGTCGAGCACTCCGAGTACGCGAAAGAACTCGGTTTCGCCGGGGTCATGGCGGGCCCGCTGGTGCGATCCTCCTACCGTGCCGGACGCCTCTACGCGCAGGCGATGGACCGTCACGGCCGTGAGATCGCACCCGAACTCGCGCACTTGACGGCCGAGGGATCGACTGCGCAGGAGGCGTCGAGCGTCCTGGCTCGCATGGCGAACTGACACCCGGGGCCCATGGTGGCGCGTGGTGTCCGACGCGGACCGTTCCGCCTCGGACTGCCGCGGCGACGCCCCGTAGACTAGTCGGCATGGCGAAGGCGCAAGACAAAGCGAGTAAAGAGGCGAAGGCGGCCGCGAAGGCCGCTCGCAAGGCGGCGAGCAAAGAACGCCGCCAGCAGATCTGGCAAGCGTTCCAGATGCAGCGCAAGGAGGACAAGGGCCTCATTCCGCTGATGGCGGGGATCATCGTCGCCGTCACGGTGATCTTCGTGCTGCTGTCGCTGTTCGCGAACTTCGGACCGCTGTGGCTGATGATTCCGCTTGGTCTGATCCTCGGCGTGCTGCTCTCGTTCATCGTGTTCGGCCGGCGGGTCCAGAAGACAGTGTTCCGCAAGGCCGAAGGGCAACCGGGCGCCGCGGGTTGGGCGCTCAGCAACATCAAGGGTCAATGGCGCGTACAGCAAGCCGTCGTAGGCACTTCTCATCTCGACGCCGTGCATCGGGTGATCGGCAAGCCCGGCGTCATCCTCGTCGGCGAAGGCCAGGCCAACCGGGTCAAGCCGCTACTCGCGCAGGAGAAGAAGAAGTCTGCCCGAGTAGTCGGCGACACTCCTATCTATGTGATCGTCGTCGGCAACGAAGAGGACCAGGTTCCGCTCCCCAAGCTCGAACGCCACATCCGCAAGCTTCCCGGCAACATCGACCGTAACCGGATGGACACACTCGAGGGTCGCCTGGCGGCGCTGAAGGCCAAGGGCGGAGCCGGTGCGGCGATGCCGAAGGGGCCGATGCCGCAGGGCGCCAAGATGCGCGGTGCCGCGCGCACTGTCCGCCGCCGCTGACCGAACCTGTCGCGCTGACCCCGCGCAGAGAAGTGTCTCGGAGGAGTTCAGCGTGCCCGGACCAGCGCGGTGCCGGTGGCGCGGTCGTGCATGGCGCGACCGTTGTAATCGTTGATGAGGGCGGGGACGACGAAGCTGATCAGCACCTGCCTCGCGAGCGCACGGACCGGGCCGACAGCGGCTCTGGGCACTTCGCCCGCGGCTTCGGATGCTCCGCGTTGCGCACCGTGGTCGACACGCGCCACGCGCATGCCGGTGATGTACTGGCCAGGGGTGAACCCGAAGAACGTCACTGTCAGCACGCCGATCACGAACCAGACGATCAGCACGGACGTGCCGATGTTGCTTCCCCAGCCGACGATGAGGAGCGCGATGCCGTACGACAGCAGCCAGTCGACGAGCAACCCCAAGACGCGCTGCCAACCGGTCGACAACGAGCCGACCCCGCTCTCCGGGAGCCCGAGGTCCTGGCCGCGGTAGTCGTTGTTCTCGCCGCCGGGCATCTGGGTACCCGACAGCCAGGTCCCCATCGCGCGCCTGGATGCGTGCTCTTCACGCCGTGCAGTCATAAGCCCATCGTAGTGGTCGAGCGGTGTTATCCGATTTCCCGTGACCACCGGCACACAGGAGCCCGTCGCCGCACATATGTCGACGGCAGGCGACTAGCCTGTAACACGTCGCCCGTGACGTAACACAGGGGAAACATTCGCTTGACGCCCGGGCAACCTCACCTCCATAGATTTCTCGGTGAGAGTCGCACCTGCCGAGCCCCGGTCGGTGCGGCCTGCGGTCAGAGGTTCTGGCCGGACGTTTTGATTTAAGGAGTCAGGCCCACCGTGTACAACACGAACGAAGAGCTGCTCGAAGGCATCAAGTCCGAAGGCGTCGAGTACGTCGACATCCGTTTCTGCGACCTGCCGGGCACCATGCAGCACTTCTCGATCCCCGCAGCAGCGTTCGACGAGGACGTCTTCACCGAGGGCCTGGCGTTTGACGGTTCGTCGGTTCGCGGCTTCCAGTCGATCGACGAGTCGGACATGATGCTCCTCCCCGATCCTGCAACGGCCCGCATCGACCCGTTCCGCAAGGCCAAGACGATGAACGTCAGCTTCTTCGTCCACGATCCGTTCACCCGCGAGGCCTACAGCCGCGACCCGCGCAACGTCGCCCGCAAGGCCGAGGACTACCTGCTCTCGACCGGTATCGCAGACACCTGCTTCTTCGGAGCCGAGGCCGAGTTCTACATCTTCGACTCGGTCTCGTTCAGCTCCGAGATGAACTCGACGCACTACGAGGTCGAATCGGTCTCCGGGTGGTGGAACGCGTCGTCGCCGACCGACCCGGACGGCAGCCCGAACCTCGGTTACAAGGTCCGGCAGAAGGGCGGGTACTTCCCCGTCGCACCGTACGACCACTACGTCGACCTGCGCGACGAGATGTCGTCCAACCTGACGAACTCCGGCTTCGAACTCGAGCGCGGCCACCACGAGGTCGGCACCGGCGGCCAGGCTGAGATCAACTACAAGTTCAATACGCTGCTGCACGCGGCGGACGACGTTCAGTTGTTCAAGTACATCATCAAGAACACCGCGTGGCAGAATCAGAAGTCGGTCACGTTCATGCCGAAGCCGCTGTTCGGCGACAACGGTTCGGGAATGCACGCCCACCAGTCGCTGTGGAAGGACGGCAAGCCGCTGTTCCACGACGAGTCGGGCTACGCAGGCCTGTCGGACGTTGCGCGCCACTACATCGGCGGCATCCTGCACCACGCACCGTCGCTGCTGGCATTCACCAACCCGACGATGAACTCGTACAAGCGTCTGGTTCCGGGCTACGAGGCACCGATCAACCTCGTCTACAGCCAGCGGAACCGCAGCGCCTGCGTCCGCATCCCGGTGACCGGCAACAACCCGAAGGCCAAGCGCGTCGAGTTCCGTTGCCCCGACAGCTCGGGCAACCCGTACCTGGCGTTCGCCGCGATGATGATGGCGGGGCTGGACGGCGTGAAGAACAAGATCGAGCCGCACGAGCCGGTCGACAAGGACCTCTACGAGCTTCCGCCGGAGGAGGCCAAGGGCATCCCGCAGGCCCCGACGTCCCTGGCCGCGGTCATCGACCGTCTCGAAGAGGATCACGACTACTTGACCGCGGGTGGCGTGTTCACCGAGGACTTGATCGAGACCTGGATCGCACTCAAGCGTGAGAGCGAGATCGAGCCGATCCAGATCCGTCCGCACCCGTACGAGTTCTCCCTGTACTACGACTGCTGATCCGCTGAGAGCTCTACCCGCTCAGCCGGACACGCGCAGCACATTCGACCCGCGCGGTGATCGCATTTCCGATCGCCGCGCGGGTCGGGTCGTCTGAATTCTGCCCAGCTGTCGCACACGGGTAGGCTCGATGTCTTGTACACGTTGAGGCCAGTGACCGTACCGGCGGCACGTGAGGTCCGAGGGACTCCGATCAAAGGGAAACGATGAGTGGACGACACCGCGTCCCGGCGCAGGACGACCGCGCCGCGCCGCGCCGACTCGTCGTCGCGGTGATCGTGGTAGCCGTCGTCATCGTTCTCGGAATCGTGAGCTACTTCGTGTTCGGGCGCGGCGACGACGCGGCTCCCCCGACGCCCGCCCCACCGGGTTCGGCACCTGCCCAAACGCTCCAGAAGTCGTTCGCCTCGCTGCACCTGACCGCACCCACCGGGGTAGCGCTCACCCCGGTCGGCGGCGGCAAGCCGCTCCTGTTCGGTGATCAGCAGGTACAGGACGCGTGGTCGACGATCAAGGCACCGCTCGGACTGGCCGCCGAACGAAAGCACGGTATGAGCCGCACCGAGGCGAACGCCGTCATCGACTCCGATAACGAGTCGGCACGCATCCTCACCCGATCGTTCGGTTCGCCGGTCAAGGCCTCCGATGAGTTGGCTGCCGTGCTGCGAGAGGGCGGCGACACGACGACCGTTCCCGCAGCACGCCATGGCCGCGACTACCCGCTGCTCGGCGAGACGTCGTGGAGCCTCGCTGATTCGGCGACGTGGACTGCGCATCTGCCGTGCATGATCGGCAGCGACCACGTGCTCGAGTTGATGCGCGAGGTGGCAGGCATCCAGGACTGGGGCCTGCGACGCATCGGTGACCGCAGCCCCGTCAAGGGCGGGTGGGGCCAGGCGCCCGACGGCGGCTATGTCGTGCGGCAGATCGGCGTTCTGAGGCTTCCCGACGGCAGTCGGACCGCGGTCTCGATGAGCACACACCTGCCCGGGATGACGTTCGAGGATGGCACCCGCGAACTCGACCAGATCGCCGACTGGCTGACGGCCAACCTGCGTCTGCTCCCCGGCGGCGCCTGCCGGTAGCCTTGACATCCATGACGTCGAAGACCACGCTCAAACCCCTCGTCCTGATTCCCGCGGCCCTCGCCGCCTTCGCTCTCGTAAGCTGCTCGTCCGACGACGATGCCGCCGCGTCGAACGCCCCGACGTGCCCGAAGGAGGCTCCCGCCCCGGGCACGCAGGCCGACTGGACTCTGCAGGGCAAGACCGGCACGCTCGACGTCGTCGCGCCGACCGATGACAACGCTCCCCTCATCACCGTCAAGGAACCGTTCACCGTCGACCAGACCACTGTGAAGACCCTCGACGAGGGCGACGGCACCGATGTCACCGAGGCGATGAACGTGACGGTCTGCTACCAGGGTGTCAACGGCCGCGACGGCAAGACCTTCGACAGCGCCTTCGAGCGGGGCGAGCCCGCCGAGTTCAGCCCGACCGGGGTCGTGCCCGGCTTCTCGAAGGCGCTCGTCGGACAGAAGGTCGGGTCGACCGTCGCCGTCGCGATGACGCCGACCGATGGTTACGGACCGAACGGCAACCCGCAGGCAGGCATCCAAGGCGACGACACCCTCGTCTTCGCCCTGAAAATCGTCGACGGTTACTGACGAACCGACGCGTCCGTCTTCGGTCCACGTCCCGGCGGCGCCGCGAACGGCTTGATGAGTTCGGGGACGCCGCCGGTCCGACGCAGAAGCGGCGTGCCGAAGAACGGGGCAACCACCTGACACGGGACCACGCGCGTCGGCTCGTCGTCCAGTGCGTTGAGGACGAACGCCGCCGCGCGAGGCGAACCGCAGATGCCGAGGTGGTCGGACAAGTCTTTGACGCACCCGTTCTGCAGGACGATGTTGTGCACCGTCGCGCCGTCATCGCCGGGTACCTGCCCCGAGGTGAACGGGCGGACGAGTTCGTCGTGGACGGTCGAAATGTTCGTGTACTCGATGCCGCGCACGTATGGCCCGCCGTCGGCGTTCATCTTCTGAATGAACGACGACCCGTCCATCATCTGCGGAAGCGCACGACACGGTATGACGGTCGCAGGGTCCAGGCCCAACCGCTTGTTGGCACCGGTGAACACCAGGCTGGCACGGTCGATGAGCGACGTACCTTGCCATAGGGGTGCCAGCGAGACGTATTTGGCGATCTTGTCCGCACCCCCGAGGTACTTCGCCCAGTAGTTCGGCACCAGTGTGCCCTGTGAATGGCCGACGACGTGGACCTTGTCGGTGCCGGTAGCCGCCATCACCTTCTCCGCGAATTCACCGAACTCGGCGGCGCTCTCCTCGATCGGTTTCATCCCACCGAGCGCCGAGATCGGCCATCGCGACCCTTCGATCGCGCCGTAGGTGAGGCTGAACACCGAATAGCCCGCCTCGGTCAACAACGGGACGTATGTCCCCCAGTTAGTCTGCCCGCCACCGGCGGTTCCGTGCGCGAGGATCACCGGGATCGGATGCTCCGGGTCCAGCGGATCGTCCCAGCGGTTGGCGCCGGGGAGGTCGCCGCCGGGGTGTGCGAGTTCGGGGCCGATTCCAGCGAAGAAGTCGTACACGACACGGCCCTGCGCGTCGTTCTGCTCGCTCCCCAGCGGAACTGTTTCCTTCGGGAATCGTTGCACCACTTGGTTTCCGAGCACCAGAAGAGGCTTCGTCGCCTGCTGTCCGATACGAACCGACGCGATCACCGCATCGGCGACTGCATGTCCGATGCGGGTACGCAAGGACTCCACGTTGTTTCTGCCTCCACAAATCTCCGCCTGCACACGATCGCATAGCGGTCTCCGGCACAGCCTACGGGAGCGGTGCGCCCGGCCCGGAATGTCGGAGCTCGCGGGTATCGACGGTGTGCTACGTGGGTTCCTTCACGAGCGGCAGCAGACGGTGCCACGCCGACCCAAGCGCCTCGCCCAACTCGTCGATACGCTCGCGACGCGGAGTCTGCGCCGGAAGCCCGACGTGGATGTAGGCGAGTTGCTCGGTCAGACAGCCGAGCGATTCGGCGAGGAGGTCGAGGCCGTCGTCTGCTATCTCGCCGCCTTCGGCCAGCCGAACGAGCCAACGATGGGTCCTGGCAACGAAGTCCCCGCGGATCCGGAGCCACAGCGCCTGGAAGCCGTCGTTCGGGCTGGCGGCCGCAGCCTCGCGCAACAGACGAAGGATGTGCCGATGCCGGGAGTACGCGTGAAGGTAGGTGGTGTTGGCCTCGATCAGGCTCTTCTCGTCGGCCGCTCCCCCGGAACTACTGCGCGAGGCGACGGCGATCTCCTCCAGGCCGGGCCGCAGCACTGCGAGAAATATGTCGTCCAGGGAATTGAAGTGTCGATAGAAGTTCCCCTGGGCCGTGCTTGCCCGGTGAACGACGTCCGAGATCCGCGTCCGGGTGTAGCCGTATTCGGTGAAGCACTCTCCCGCTGCTTGGATGAGCTTCTCGCGGGTGTGCTGTCCTCGCCGATTGGGGCGTTTGGCCGGCCCGTCCTCGACGAATCCCACCTCGCTGAACAACGCAACGATGGAACCGCTGGTGGCCTTCTCCTCGGTGGACATCGCCTTCACTCACCTTCCGACGGTTCCGCGACAATACATCGCAGCTCTGGGTGTTCTCTGACGGTATCGGTCAGAATTCGATCTTGATCACCTTCGACGCCGGTTTGGCTTGGCACCCAAGGATGTAGCCGTCGGCGATGTCGTCGGGTTCCAACGCATCGGTGCGCCCCAGATCAACCTCGCCTTCCGCGAGGCGACAGGTGCACGCACCGCACTTCCCCTCGCGGCACGCGTACGGCGTGTCGATTCCGCTGTGGACCATCACGTCGACGAGAGTATGCGTCGCAGGCCATGCCAACTGGTATGTCTCGTCGTCGATGTTCACCTCCACGTGCCCCGCGTCGGACAGACTCTCCTCGGTGAATTCGGCCATCGGCTCGAAGGGGTCACCGGTGAGCGATCGATACTCTTCGGTCTGAATCCGTACGGTGTCGAATCCGGCTGCCGCAGCACCGTCGCGGATCATCTGCATGAACGGCGCCGGTCCGCAGGTGAAGATCTCCCGGTCGCGATAGGCCTGCGCCCACCGGGCGAAATCGCCTGCGGTCGGCCGACCGCGCTCGGCCTCGAGCCAGTGCTCGACGACGAGCCGCTCGCCGTATCGCTCGCCGAGTTCGGCGAGCTCATCGCCGAAGATGATCGACTCGGCGTCCCTGTTCGCATAGAAGAACGCGATGCGGCCGGTCACCGACTCCAAGACAGTTCGCAGAATCGACATCTCGGGAGTCACGCCCGAACCTGCCGCGCACAGCAGCAGGTCCGCTTCCGGCGACCTTGGAGAGAACAGTCCGCTCGGCGGCAGAACGCGCAGGCGGTCGCCGACGCTGACGTTGTCGCACAACCAGTTCGACGCGTAGCCGGTCGTGGTGCGTTTCACCGTCAGGGCTACACCCGGTTGCGAGGGCGCGCTGGAGATCGAATAGCAGCGAGCGACCCACCCGGTCTGTGCGCTCGGCACCGCGACGGTCACGAACTGTCCCGGCGCGAACTCGTAGTCGGCCGATCGTGCGTCCGGGATCGCGAAGCCGATCGTGGTCGCGTCGGCGGTCTCGGGCACCACCCGGTCGACGGTGAGCACGTCACCGATCAGTGCGGCGCTCGGGTCGCGCGAGTCGACCGCTGTCGACGTCCTGGTTTCACTGGTCATCGCTATCGCTCCATGGCGAGTCGAGGCCGGTCCATGATCACTTCGATGCGAACCGACAGATGGGATGATTCTTTGCGTCGGCGGCCTCCGCGTAGCCGATCAGGGTTCGGACGTGCTCGTCGGCGCTCGCGGACGCAGTCCCGGTCTCACCGTCGGCATAGACCTTCCCCGAGTTGCCGTCGAACATGATCACCTGACCGCTGACGCGATCGACGACGCCTGGTCCCGCACCAACCACGCACGGCAGCCCGATCTCTCGGCAGACCAGCGCTGCGTGCGACGTCGCCCCGCCGACTTCAGTGAGAACGCCTGCAGAGGCGAACATGGCCGGGACGTCGTCGGGCGCGGTGAACGTGGTGGCCAGGATGGCTTGTTTGCCCTCGGCTTCCAGTGCGATGACCTCGTTGAAGTCATGGGCGACGTGCCCGTGTGCGACGCCGGGCGACGCGCCCAGCCCGACAGCAAGGGGTTCGCTCGTCGTCTCGATGCGAGTCGCTCCGGCCAAGGCCTGCACATGCTCCTCGGTGACTCGGTCGAGCGCTTCGCTCTCGGTGATCACACCGTCACCGACCAGGTCGACGGCGATCCGGACGGCCGCGCCGGGAGCGCGCTTTCCGGCACGGCACTGCAGCATGTAGAGGCGACCGCTCTCGACGGTGAACTCGATGTCGACGAGGTCGCGGTACTCCGATTCGAGGACGGTCGCGATCCGGGACAGCTCTGCGTGAAGCGCTGGCGCGGACTGCGCCAACTCGGCGATCGGTATCGGTGTGCTCTCCCCGGACACGACGTCCTCGCCTTGCGCGTTCGACAGCCATTCGCCGTACAGAACGGGCTCACCGGTGTTGGGGTCGCGACTGAACAGGACACCGGTACCGGATTCCTCGTCTCGGTTTCCGAAGGCCATCGCCTGGACTGTGACGGCGGTGCCGCCGCCTTCGCCGAGGGCGTGCCGCTCACGATAGGCACGGACCCGCTCGTTGGTCCAGGAGTCGAAGACCGCACCGATCGCGGCGCGCAACTGGTCCCACGGATCGTGGGGTGGTTCGCCCCCGTCGTCACCGAGGACGATGTCGGCGTACGAACGACGGAATCGGGACCAGGTGTTCTGGGCCCAGTCGGCGTCACCGCTCTCAACGGTGAGTGCTTCGACGAGATCGGGAGTCAACCCGAGGTTGAGGACGGTGTCCATCATGCCGGGCATGCTCTGCGCGGCCCCCGACCGCACCGAGACCAGCAACGGCGAGGGGCCGGATCCGAAGGTGCGTCCGGTGTCGTCTTCCAATGCGGTCACCGCACTCTTGACCTGGTCCCACATCGCGTCCGGAAGCGAGCGCGAGTTCTGGTGGTAGACACCGCAGACCGAGGTCGGCAGCGCGAAGGCGAGCGGGACAGGCAAGCCGATCGCACGCATCCGGTTCACGCTGTACGCCTTGCCGCCGAGTAGTTCGCGGTCGCCGGGCGACAACCCGTCCAGCAGAACGACGTCGTCGTGTGTTCCTGATGTGATGTCGCCTCGTGAGGCTTCCGTTGTCATGATGATGTCGATCCTTTGAACTGAGGTCGGTCGGAGGCGCCGACGAGGTCTACCGCGGGATGCTTCGACGCCTCTCGGGCGCAGAGGAGTCCGCCTTCTACCGGGATGTCGATGCCGTTGAGCCAGCTGGCCTGCGCGGACAGGGCGAACGCGACGACCGACGCGATCTCCCCGGGGCGGCCGTACCTCCCGACGGTGGCCACCGAGCGGTCCATGGACTCCTTCCCCATGCTCACGGTGAAGTCGTCCAGGATCGGTGTCTGAACCGGTCCCGGGCTGACACTCAGCGCACGAATGCCGCGGTCGATCAACGCTCCGGCGAGCCGGGCCGTCCAGTCGACGACGACCCGCTTGGACGTGTCGTACGCTGCTGGACCGTCCGCCGGGTGGGCGTCGAGCCAAGTTCGGATGTCGGCGGCTGCTGCGGCGACGATGAGCTCCTCGACCGCTTCCTGCGGCGCCGTATTGCGGTGAGCGGCAACCGATGCGACGTTGACGATCGCCGAACCGGCGGGCAGTCGCGGTAACAGCGACTGAGTCAGGATCCGCGGTCCGAGGACGTTGACTCGCAGAACAGTCTCCGACGGCGCCGTGCCCGGCACGCCTGCGACGTTGGCCAGCCCGGCGATGACGGCGGGAATCTGCGGGAGCGCCGCATCGATCGAGGCCGGGTCGGACAGGTCGCACTCGACGATGCCCGGGCCCTCGGTCCGGTCGAGGCCGATGACCTCTCGACCGGCGGCACGCAGCTGATCGGTAAGGGCCGCACCGATTCCCGATGCTGCGCCGGTGACGACCACCGGTGCGTTCGCCGTCATGACAGGACCGCCGTGACATCGGTGAACTCGTCGATCCCCATGACTCCCAGTTCCCTCCCGTAGCCGGAGTCGCGCATCCCGCCGAACGGGACGAGAACGCGGTCGCGGGTGCGCACTCCGTTGATCTTGACCTGTCCCACGGACAGCCGAGCAGCAGTCTCCTGAGCGCGGTCCTCGTCTGCGGACCACACTTCGGCAGACAATCCGTAGACACTGTCGTTCGCGATGCGCACCGCGTCGTCGACGTCCGAGTACGTCTGGACGACCACGACCGGGCCGAAGATCTCCTCACGCACCGCGGCAGCGGTCTCGGGCAGGTCGACGATGACGGTCGGGTCGATGAAGTAGCCGGTGTCGGCTGCCCGTGACGCGGCGCCCGTGCCTGTGACGAGACGACCGCCGTCGGCCAGCGCCTGGCCGATCCGGCCGAGCACTGCTCGTTGCGCCGACGCCGTGACCAGCGGTCCGTGCGTCGTATCCGCGTCCGTCGGATCGCCGAGGACGTACGTCTTCGCGGCGGCGCGGATCCGGTCGACGACATCGTCGAACGACGCAGCCGGGACTACCAACCGAGTGGTCGCGTTGCATGCCTGACCGGAGTTGACCAGTCCCGACCCAAGGGCGGCGGGCACTGCACGGTCGAGGTCTGCGTCGGGCAGGAGCACGGCAGGCGATTTGCCGCCGAGTTCCAGCGCGGTTCTGGTCAGGGTGCTCGCGGCCAGTGCGGCGACTGCACGTCCGGCCCGAACACTGCCGGTGAACGAGAGTCGGCTCAACTCGCGGTGGCCCGCCAACGCTGCTCCGGTGGTGGTCCCCGCCCCCGTGACGACGTTGAACAGACCGTCGGGAGCTCCTGCAACGGCGAACATCTCAGCGATCCGAAGTGCGTCGTAGGGTGTCTGCTCGGATGCCTTGAGCACGACGGCGCACCCGGCGACGACCGCGGCCGACACCTTCGCGATGATCTGGTGCACCGGCATGTTCCAGGGTGTGATCGCGCCGACGACTCCCGAACCGGAGCGCAGAAGCACGGCGTCTGCCGACTCCTCTCGCCACGGGAAGCTCGCGCGCGCCACCTCGGCGGTTGCCCGCAGCACTCGTCCGGGCAGCTGCGCCTGGGTGATCCGGGCGAGGCTGATCGGCATGCCCATCTCACGGGTGACCAGCCCGGCGATCGAGCTCTCCTCGCCTTCGAGCGATTCGGCCACTCGTTCGAGCAACGCCGCTCGAGTATCGACCGGGACGTCGCGCCACGACGCGTGGGCCCGCCGCGCGCTGGTTACCGCGCGATCCACCACATCGTCGTCGGCGTCGTGAACGGCGCCCATCGGCGCCTCGGTGAACGGGTCGATGATCAGATGTCGCGCCCCGGTCGCGGCGACTCGCTCTCCGTCGATGAAGCATTCTGCGGGCGCCAACGGCTCAACCATGTCGTTGCTCCAGACGGACGTCGAGGCGCTTGATGCCGCGGAAGAAGTTGCTGCGCAGTCGGGCCGGCTCGCCGTCGACGATGATGTCGATGTTGCGTTCGGCGAGGCGTGAGTAGAACAGCTTGGCCTCCAACCGGGCGAGGTTGGATCCGAGACAGCCGTGCTCTCCCCACCCGAACCCGAGGTGGTCATTGGGGTGGCGGTCGACGACGAACTCATCCGGACGGTCGAAGGCCCGCGGGTCACGGTTGGCCGAGGTGAACCACATGACGACCTTGTCGCCGGTGCGAATGGTCTTTCCGTGGAAGTCCACGTCCCGGGTGGCGTTGCGCCGCATGCAGATGATCGGCGAGACCCACCGGATCATCTCCTCGACGGCGAGCCGAGCCTTCGCCGGTTGCCGACGGATCAGCTCCCAAGCGGCGGGATTCTCGAACAGCACATACGTTCCGCCGGACAACAGGTTCCGGGTGGTCTCGTTCCCGGCGACCATCAGGATCAGGTAGTACGCGTCGAGTTGGCCGCGCGTGAGGGGCTCGCCCGCTATGGTCGCGGCCGCCAACGTGCTGATGAGATCGTCCGTCGGATGAGCTCGACGCTCGTCCTCGATGGTGCGGAAGTAGTCGAAGATCTCGTCCCGCGCGGCGACCGCGTCCTCGGGACCTGTCGAATGGTCCGGGTCGTCGGGCGACATGCGGTTGGTCCAGCTGATGATCCGTTCGCAGTCCGACAACGGTGCGCCGAGCAGCCGCGAGATCATGACGACCGGCAGCCGCGCCGAGACCTCCCTGACGAAGTTGAACGAGCCCTTGCCGACGTGCTGATCGAGCAGGTCGTCGATGACGGAGACGATGTCCGGCTCGAGCGCCTTGACCTTGACCGGTCGGAGGTGCGACGTCGACACACGCCGCAACGGCCCGTGGTCTGGCGGATCGACGTGGTGGACGCTTCGGGCCGAGTCGCCTTCTGCCCGCCGACTCGGAATCTGGGTACCCTCGGCCACGGTGAACGCCGAGTGGTTGTTCGCCACGGCGAGCACGTCGGCGTAGCGCGTCACCGACCAGAAGCCCGGACCGCCGTCGGGTTCACTGTTCCAGTGCAGCGGATCCTCCTCGCGGAGGCGGGCGAACAACTCACGGTCGCGCCCCTGTTCGAAGGCGTCGAGGTCCATGAGATCGATATCGGGTGCGCTCGCCACCGTCATACTGCTCGAGTCATTCATGTGAGTCCCTATTCGTCGCCCGCGCCGCGTTCGCGGCCGGCGGT
This sequence comes from Gordonia sp. (in: high G+C Gram-positive bacteria), assembly GCF_052106715.1. Classification (NCBI taxonomy): domain Bacteria; kingdom Bacillati; phylum Actinomycetota; class Actinomycetes; order Mycobacteriales; family Gordoniaceae; genus Gordonia; species Gordonia sp. (in: high G+C Gram-positive bacteria). Next base: position 92,057 of record NZ_JBQEDL010000003.1, on the reverse strand, counting down.
CAACAGCAGATCTTGGTGCAACTCCATCCACACGTCGTGGTAGCTGTCGTACATCGGGCGCGCGAATGCCGCCCGGTCGCCCGCCTTCACCTTGTCCAGAGCAGACGCGAGGCGGCCACGGTAGCGCCCGAAGCGCGGTACCACTCCTGCTGCGTCGTCGAGTGCTGCCGCGATGCGTTCGTTGATCGCAGCGAGATCGGCGACGACCCCGGCGTCGTAGTCTTCGTCCTCGTGGTCGTTCGGACTGCCGTCCGCACGCATCTGCCAGGCCGAGCAGACCTTCTTGAAGTCCCCGTTGATCGGTAGGAACGCATCGTAGAACTCGACGATCGCCCCCTCGGCCTCGGGCGTCACCATCGCATCGGCGACGAGCCGGTCGTACTCGGTGCGACCGTTCGGAGTGATCATCGTGCCCGACATACGGCCGGCCTCGCGCCGGATCGCCAGTCCGTCCGACACCAGTTCATCGACGGTGCCCGACAACGACTTGGCCTCCAGTCCGGTGATGGCCGCGAGAATCTCATCGTTGGCGAGCCCCTTCACCTTGAGGGCGTGCAGAACCTCGAAGCGGGTGTCGACTGATTCGACTGTCATGACGTCTCTCTCCTTGTGAATCTGCTGACCAGGCTGCGTTTGTCGAGTTTTCCGGTGGGTAGTCGCGGGAGGTCATCGGTGAATTCGACGCTACGTGGCGCTTTGAAGTGCGCGAGGCGATTCCGCACGTGATCGATGAGTTCTCGTTCCCCGAGAGCCACACCTGGCTGCCGCCGGACGACCGCCTTCACCGTCTCGCCGAACTCCGGATCGGGCACGCCGATCACAGCGGCGTCGGCGACCGCCGGATGCGCCAGAAGCGCCGACTCCACCTCGTCAGGGTAGATGTTGACGCCCCCGGAGATGATCATGAATCCGCGCCGTCCGACCAGGTACAGATAGCCGTCCTCGTCCAGATACCCGATGTCGCCCATCTGCTTGAGCGGCTGAGCCTGCTCGTCGTCGGCGTTACGGTAGCTCTGCGCACCCGACGCTTGGAAGCACACCGTCCCCTCGGTGCCCGCAGGCACGTCTGCGCCGTCGGCGTCGACGACGCGCACCCGCGTCGCTCCGAGCGGCCGGCCGACCGAGCCCGGGTGGATCCGAGCCTCGTTCGGGGAGATGTACGTGTGCCCGTATCCCTCGGAGGCGCCGTAGTACTCGTGCAAGATCGGCCCCCACCAGTCCAGGACGTCGGTCTTGACGTGGGCGGGGCACGGCGCACCCGAAGTGAACGCGACTCGATGGGTCGGTGAGAGACCGATCTGCTCCCGGTCAGACAAGCGCAGCATCCGCACCAGCATCGTGGGCACCCATTGCGAATGCGTCACCCCGTACTCGACGATCGCCGCGAGCGAGTCCCGCGCGTCGAACCGTTCCATGCACACCACGGTGCCGCCGGCCGACAACGTGATCAGCGCGAACGTGAACGGTGCAGCATGATAGTTCGGTGCGGGCGAGAGCAGCACGGTGCTCGAATCGACTCCAAGGCGGTCGACCAGTTCCGAATGCCTCCGCGGTGCGTCGGCCGGGTGGACGCCGAGCAACTTCTGCGCGAAGCGTTTCGGGCGGCCCGTCGTTCCGCTGCTGTAGAGCACTCGCGCCCCGAGCAGTTCGTCGTCGATCGGCTCGGCCGACTGCCCGGCGAGCGCATCGTCGAGCGTGATACAGCCCGCAACGTCTCCGTCCACGCAGACGATGACCGGCCGCGGTTCCAGTGAATCGACTGCTGCGACGATGTTCGGCGCGAGCGCAACACTGGTGACGATGGCCGCCGGACTGTCGTCGGCGATGAGTGCCGCGAGTTCGGCAGGCTTGAGGTGCCAGTTGATCGGTGTCACGTAGAGCCCGCTGCGCATGCCCGCCGCCACCGCGACCGGCCAGGCCAGCGAGTTCTCCATCACCAGGATCACCGAGTCGCCCGGCGCTGCCCCGACCGAGCGCCAGTAGTTGGCGAGTCGGTTGGACTGTTCGTCGAGCCGGCCATAGGTCAGACGTCGGCCCGATCCTGCCATGACATAGGCAATCGCGTCGGGTCGATCGCGAGCTGTCGCCGGAGGGTACATGTCACTCCTGATGATCGATGTCGATGCCGGTCCGTATGCACGGAGTCGGTCGGGATGGGTGGTCGGACTTCACCGGGCCTCCTCAGGACGACGGGTCCTCGAGAACCGTGACGGTGCCAGACGTGCCGTTGACCTCAATCAGCGCGCCGTCCGGGATCCGCGCAGTCGCGTTGAGCGCCGATACCACGCACGGGATCCCCAGTTCGCGACTGACGATCGCAGCGTGCGAGAACGGCGCGCCGACGTTGACCACGACGGCGTTAGCAGCGACGAACAGCGGGGTCCACGACGGATCGGTGATCGGCGCGATGAGGATGTCACCTGCCTCCAGTGCCGCGGGATCGTCCGGCGAGGTCAGGACCCGGGCCCGACCGCGCGCCGTGCCGTTGCACCCGGACACGCCCGCGATCTCTCCCCCCGCCGTCAGCACGGGCACGTCGAGGCTGTCGACCCGCTCCCAGGTCGAGAGATCCGGAGCCTCGCCTGCGACGACGAACGGCGGGATGTACTCGAAGAGCTCCAGATAGCTGCGCTCGCGATCGGCGAGAACCTCAGCGAAGGACGCGGGATCGGCCAGAAAGCCGTCGAGTTCCTCGGCGAACAGCATGAACACGTGCTCAGCGGCCTCGATGTGTCCGGCCTTCGCCACTCGGCTGCCCAACTCGATCGCCGCCAGCCGGATCTCGTGCATCGCCATAGCCGCCGTCGTCCGCGCACGCTCTCGACCGCGCATCCACACCGTCGAACCGTTGAGAACGGCCTCGAACTGGCCGGACGCCTCGGGATCTGCGGCAATCGACTCGCGGATGGCGGCAGACGCGGCCTCCCGTTCGGCGGCGCGGGCCTCGTTCTTGATCTGGGGTCCTTCGTCGTCGGACACCCGTCGCATCGTGTCGATCGTCGACAGCGCGATCTCCGGGACCTGCCCCCAGGTCTTGGCGCGGATCTCCCATTCGGCGGGTCCGCGGAAGTCCCAGTCCTCGAGAAACTGGTCCAGCTCGGCGACGAATTCGGCCACCGCCGGGTCGTCGGAAGCGCGCAACCGATCCACGAGGCCTGCCAGTCCCTCGTCGAATAGCGCGGCGATCGCCGGTGCCTGCGCGGCCCGGCTGAGTTTCCACATCACGGTCGACGGGATGGCGGAGTCGACATCACCGAGACCGGAGACCAGGACGAGTGCGAGTTCGGGCTTGCCGATCGCTTCGGCGAACTGAGCGACCCCGCCGAGGCCGACGCCGCATTTCAGCGACGCCTCGATATGCCGCTTGAACAGTGGCCGAAGGATGTAGTCGAACGAAGTGATCCGCTCACGCAGTTCCTGCTCGGTTAACGTCGTCAGATCCGGGCGCTGCCTGCGGATCTCCAGGACGGCTTCACGGTCCTTGTCGTACTCGGGCAGGCCGGTCGCGCCGAGGACCTCGTCCATGAGCCACGCACCCGCCTTCTCCTCGAACGCCGGATCCTCGTCGAAATCTCGTCGTTCACTCTCGTAGCTAGGGATGCCCGGCATGTCGCCGAAGTACTGGAGGTCGACCGCTTCCGGCGACATCCCCGGCACGCGCACGCCGAACAGGCGCATGAGCGACATGTTGATGTACAGGTAGCTCCCGAAAGCAGGCAGGACCGTCGTCGGGACGCCCGACTTCTCGTACAGATCGTCGTCCCAGACACGGCACGCCACGAACGCGTCACGCCAACCCGGCTCGAGATTGTGTTGGAACCCCGCCGACGCATTGAGCGGGCTGATCGGGTTGGGAAAGATCTCACCGACGTTTGCTCGCGAGTACAGCGGGAAGACCTGCGAGACCTCGTCGTTGATTGGCCACTGAGACACGGTTGCTCCTTGCGGAATGAACTCGACGATTATGCGATTACCGATTCACATTATTATGTGACCGGCGACACCGTGTCAACCCTCATATTCGTAGATTTTGCACGCGAAGTCGCAACCCTAAGCCGACATTCGAGATTCTTGTGGACAAATATGCGACTCATAGATCACAATCGAGCAACATGACATGGAGGTTCACATGCGCATTATGGTGACCAACGACGATGGGATCGAGGCCGCGGGGCTCCGCAGTCTCGCGCTCGCCTTGACCGCCTCGCACCACTCGTTCCAGGTAGTGGCGCCGTCGACCGATTTCTCCGGCTCTGGTTCCGGACTCGGCTCCATCGAGCACGGCATCGAGATCGCCTACTCCGAGCATTCGATCGCGGGCATCGACGCCGAAGCGTTCGCCGTCGACGCCCCGCCGACGTTCGCCGTCCTCGCCGCCTGCGCCGGGCTGTTCGGGCCGCGCCCCGACCTCATCGTCAGTGGTGTCAACGACGGCTTCAACACCGGTCGGTTCCTATCGACCTCGAGCACGGTCAGTGCGGCGTTGGCCGCCGGTTCGCTCGGTGCGCGAGGGCTCGCGGTGAGCACGGGATTTGCACCGAACGGCCGCACGGACACCGCGTCGCAGGTCGCAGTGCACGCGGTCGATTGGATGCTCACCCACAGCGCACCGCGCACGGTGCTCAACGTGAACGTCCCCGACCTCGGACTGCACGAGCTCAAAGGAGTCCGTACCGGCCCTCTGGCCCCGCGAGGACTGATGGGCCTGCGTTTGACGCGGTCGAGCGACGCCATAATTCTGGAACGCTTCGAGAACGGCGACTCGCTCGGCACCGACACCGACGCCGCCCTCGTCCGGGACGGTTACGTAGCGCTCAGCGTCTTACCGAGCATCTCCGAGACATCCATGGTCTCGACGTCCGCCGACCCCGCTGAACCGATCGAAGACGCGCTGCGGACAGTGGCTCCGTCGGCGTCATGACTACCCGAACACCGAAGGTGGGACCAGCATGGAACTCCTCCTCGTCCGGCACGCACAACCTGAGCGGGTAACGGCATCGGCGAGTGCCGCCGATCCGGCGCTCACCGCCCTCGGACACCGCCAGGCGGCCGACCTCGCGTCCTGGCTGGCCGCACACCCCGAGTCCCGGCCCGACCTGGTCGTCTCCAGCCCGATGCGTCGCGCACGGGAGACCGCCGAAGACCTCGTCGCCGCATACCGGGCGCCGCTACGAGTTGACTTCCGTCTTGCCGAGTTCGACTTGGGCGCAACCGAATACGTGCCGATGGAAATCCTTCCCGCCGACCGGATCACCGTCGTGGCCGGCGCATTGACCACGGGCCGGTGGGGTGCCCATCGGTTCGACCCCCAGGAGTTCCGATCTCGAGTCCGCGAGGCATTCGACGACATCGTCGCCGACCGATCCGCGAACCGAGTCGCTGTGGTGTGTCACGGCGGCGTGCTCAACTCATTCCTCAGCACGCTCATCGGAGAACCGCACGGTGTGTTCTTCTTGCCGAACTACACGTCGGTCAGCCGAGTCGTGAAGAGTCCGAACGGCCCCCTGATGGTCGAGTCCCTCAATGAGGTCCCTCACGAGCCGCCTGGTCTGCCCTGAGCCCGGTCTGCCCTGACTGGTGATCAGAGAGGCTCTGATCTCGAGCGGCCGGTTTACGCGTCAGCCTCCGAATACTTCGACTACCACTGCCTTCGCCCGACGCGTGACGCGCATGTAGTGCTCCAGAAACTCGGTCGCCTCCTCCTGCGGCCATCCCGCCGCATACGCGACTGCGCGTAGCTGGCGACCTGGGCCGGGCAGCTGGTCGACGGGTTTGCCGCGCACAAGGACCAACGCGTTGCGGGCGTGTGTCGCGGTGATCCAGGCCTCGGTCAGAACCTCCACTTGATCGGCCGGGATCAGCTCGGCCTCAGCGATGGCCGCCAACGTCTCCAACGTGGAGGTGTTGTGCAGTGACGCGAACTCGTGGGCATACCGCAGTTGAGTCAGCTGCACCGTCCATTCGACGTCGGCGAGCCCGCCGCGACCGAGCTTGGTGTGCGTCGCGGGGTCCGCTCCGCGAGGCAGTCGCTCGGAGTCGACGCGCGCCTTGATCCGACGGATCTCACGGACGGCATCGGGCGATACTCCCCCGGCCGGATACCGGGTCTTGTCGATCATGTGCAGGAAGTCCAGGCCGAGGTCGGCGTCACCGGCGACGGTGTGCGCGCGAAGCAGAGCCTGCACCTCCCACGCTTCGGCCCACTGCCGGTAGTAGGCCTCGTAGGAGGCGAGCGTTCGCACCACGGGACCGTTGCGCCCTTCGGGACGCAGGCCGATGTCCACCTCGAGCGGCGGGTCGGCACTGGGCGATCCGAGCATCGTTCGAACCTGCTCGGCGACGCTCTGCGCCCATGACACGGCGTCGGCGTCGTCGAATCCGTCGACGGATCGGCAGACGAACAGCACGTCGGCGTCCGACCCGTATCCGAGTTCGCCGCCGCCGAGTCGGCCCATGCCGATCACGGCGATCCGCGCGGGCGCCGGCGTCCCGCGCGTACGCAGGGACTCTTCGATCACCTTCTCGAGCGCGGCGTCGAGGACGGCCGCCCACACCGTCGACAGCGCCTGACACACCTCTTGGACGCTCATCAGGCCCAAGATGTCTGCCGACGCGATGCGTGCCAACTCGGCGCGCCGATGCGAACGCGCGACCGCGATGGCTCGAGTCAGGTCGGGGGCGCGGCGCATCGACGCGCGCAGCCCCTTGGCGACGTCTGCCGAATCGACCTCGGTGAGCTTCGGCCCAGCGGCTCCGATCGAGTACATCGCAATGACGTCCGGAGACCTCATCAACAAGTCGGCGATGTACTCACTGGTCCCGAGCACACGCATCAGGGACTCGGCGACGACGCCGTCGTCACGCAGCAGCCGCAGATACCACGACGTGGTCCCCATCTGCTCGCTGAGTTTGCGGTAGTTGAGGAGGCCGGCGTCTGGGTCGGGCGCGTCGCTGATGTGCTCGAGCAGTTCGGGCAGGATCATCGACTGGATGGCCCCGGTCCGGCCCGGCGTGGACGCCAGCGCGCGGATGTGCGCGAGCGCGCGCTCCGGCTTCGCGTAGCCGAGTGCCGCCAGTTGGCGTTTGGCCGAGTCGTCGGTGAGTCGCAGCAGACCTTTCTCCTGGCGAGCGACGGCGTCCAGCAGCGGACGGTAGAACAGCTTCTCGTGCAGTTGGCGCACTCGTGTGATCTGCTTGCGGAGGCCGCGACGAAAGACTGCAGCAGCGTCCTTGTCGCCCTCGGGGCGTACGTGCGCCGCCCTCGCCAACCACCGCACGGCGGGCTCGTCGTCGAGGTCGGGCAGTACATGGGTCCGCTGCAGCCGCTGCAACTGCAGCCGATGCTCGAGGAGCCGAAGGAACTGGTACGACGCCGAGAAGTTCGCGCCGTCGTCGCGGCTGATGTATCCGCCCGTGACCAGTGCGTCCAGGGCGTCGAGCGTCGACTGGACGCGCAACGACGCGTCGACCCGGCCATGCACCATCTGCAGCAGTTGGACGGCGAATTCGACGTCACGCAGTCCGCCGCGGCCCAGCTTCAGGTTCCGCGCCTTGTAGTCGTCGGGAACCAACGATTCGACGCGCCTGCGCATCGCCTGCACTTCGGGGACGAAGTCGTCACGCTCGGACGCGTCCCACACCATCGGAGATGTCGCGAGCACGTAGTCGTATCCCAGGCTCATGTCGCCGGCCATCGGTCGAGCCTTCAACAGCGCCTGGAACTCCCACGTCTTGGCCCACCGCTTGTAGTACGCGATATGCGACTCGAGCGTCCTCGTCAGCGCTCCCGACTTCCCTTCGGGACGCAGCCCCGCATCGACGTCGAAGAAGGCCAGAGATCCGATCCGCATCGTCTCCCCCGCGATCCGCGCCGACGTGGTGTCTGCGGGTTCCGCGATGAAGACGATGTCGACGTCACTCACGTAGTTGAGTTCGCGCGCACCGCATTTGCCCATCGCGACGACGGACATACGCGCCTGGAGCGGATCGTCGCCGAGGACGTCGGCGATCGCGACCGCCAGCGCAGCGGTCAACGCGGCGTCGGCGAGGTCGGCGAGTCGGCCGCCCACCTCGGGTAGGTACAGGACGGGTTCGTCCTCGACGGTCGCGGCCAGGTCATGCGCGGCCAGGATCAGAACCTGGTCACGGTATGCCCGACGTAATTGGGTGACGGCGTCGTTTCCGGTGACGCCCGCGCGGAAGGTGAGATCCTCGGCTGCGGCACTCGCGTCCGGGACCGCGTCAACGGCCGCCAGCAACGATGTCCGCGACTCGTCAGCGGTCGGCATGACGTCGTCGACCAACATTCGCCAAGCATGAGGTTCGGCGATGATGTGGTCGGCGAGCGCATCGGAGCCACCCAGCGCCGACAACAGACGGCCGCGGAACGGCTTCGACGTGTGCAGCAGCGCATCGATCTCACGCCACGGCTCGTCCTCCCGCTCGCGCAGACGGTTCAGTGCCCGGAGTGCCAGGTCCGGGTCCGGGGCACGCGAGAGCGCCCACAGCAGGTCGACGTCATCGAGAGACGACCAGCCCAACGCGGCCAGGTTCTCACGCGCGTTCTCGTCTAGCAGCCCGAGGCGCCCCGGGCTGGGCACCACCGAGCGGCCTGTCCCTCTCGTCACTCGTCAGACCCCTTATAGCGGCAGGTAGCGCTCGAGTTCGAACGGTGTCACGCGGCCGCGGTACGCCGTCCACTCGGCCCACTTGTTCCGGAGGAAGTAGTCGAAGACGTGCTCCCCCAAGGTCTCTGCGACCAGCTCGGACTTCTCCATCTCGGTCAGCGCGTCGGCCAGTGACCCGGGCAGCTCCCGGTAGCCCATCGCCCGACGTTCGGCGGGCGTCAACGCCCACACGTTGTCTTCGGCCTCCTCGGGGAGGTCGTAGCCTTCCTCGATGCCCTTGAGCCCGGCCGACAGGATCACGGCGAACGACAGGTACGGATTGCAGGCGGAATCGGGCGTGCGGACCTCGACTCGTCGCGACGACGCCTTGTTCGGCGTGTAGAGCGGCAACCGCACCATCGCCGAGCGGTTGGCCCGCCCCCAGGTCGCCGCCGTCGGAGCCTCGTCCCCGTAGACAAGCCGCTTATAGCTGTTGACCCACTGGTTCGTGACAGCGCTGATCTCGTTGGCGTGCTCGAGAATTCCGGCGACGAACTGTCGGCCGACGGTCGAGAGCTGCATCGGGTCGTCAGGATCGTGGAAAGCGTTCGTATCGCCTTCGAACAGACTCAGATGCGTGTGCATCGCCGAACCCGGGTGGTCGCTGAACGGCTTGGGCATGAACGTCGCCCGTACACCGTCGTTGAACGCGACCTGCTTGACCAGGTAGCGGAAGGTCATCACATTGTCGGCCATCGAGAGTGCGTCGGCATACCGCAGGTCGATCTCCTGCTGGCCCGGGGCCGCCTCGTGGTGCGAGAACTCGACGGAGATCCCCATCGACTCGAGCGCGTCGATCGCATGCCGCCGGAAGTTGGGGGCCGCGTGGTGGAACGTCTGATCGAAGTAGCCGCCGCCGTCCGCGGGGATCGGCGGAGCTCCGTCGTCCGGAGTGTCCTTGATGAGGAAGAACTCGATCTCCGGGTGGACGTAGCAGGTGAACCCCTGGTCGGCGGCCTTGTTGAGTTGCCGACGCAGGACGTTGCGCGGATCGGCCCACGACGGTGTCCCGTCGGGCATCGCGATATCGCAGAAGATGCGAGCCGAGTACTGCTTCTCATCACTCATCCACGGCAATACCTGGAAGGTCGACGGGTCGGGTTTGGCGACAGTGTCCGCTTCGGAGACGCGCGAGAGCCCTTCGATCGCCGAGCCATCGAATCCGATGCCTTCGGCGAAGGCGCCTTCGAGTTCGGCAGGGGCGATCGCCACGGATTTCAGGTATCCGAGGACGTCGGTGAACCACAGCCGGACGAAGCGGATGTCGCGCTCCTCGAGGGTGCGCAGCACGAATTCCTGTTGGCGATCCATACCCGAACCTTAGTGCTCCGCAGTTACGCGCGTGTTACACCGGCTAGGTTCGGCGCCGCCTTTCACGACCGGCGCGCCCATGTGACCAACGCCACCGGACGACCCCTGCCGGTTATGCGCGGACGGTGGAAGAATCAGTGCCGTCCACACCAACCCGGGTACCCGCGCCACGCGGGACTCGAGGCAGAAATGAGGCAAGTCATGTCGGAGAACTCCGTCTACGGTTCCACCGCCCCCACGTCGTCCCCGCGCCGACCGGTCCGCATTCAGCAACTCGCGAAGTGGAAATCCGAAGGCCACAAGTGGGCGATGCTCACCGCGTACGACTTCACGACCGCCCGCATCTTCGACGATGCCGAGATCCCGGTCCTGCTGATCGGCGACTCCGCCGCCAACGTCGTCTACGGTTACGACACCACGATCCCGATCACGCTCGACGAGCTGATCCCGCTCGCCCGTGCCGTGGTCCGCGGCGCACCGCACGCGCTCGTCGTCGCCGACCTTCCGTTCGGTACCTACGAGGCGAGCCCGCAGCAAGCGCTCGAGTCGGCGATTCGCATGTTCAAGGAGTCGGGCGCGCACGCGATCAAGATCGAGGGCGGCGAACGCATCGCCCCGCAGATCGCCGCGCTCACCGCCGCGGGAATCCCGGTGATGGCCCACATCGGCTTCACGCCGCAGAGCGTCAACGGCCTCGGCGGCTACCGCGTCCAGGGCCGCGGCGACGCCGCCGCCCCATTTATCGCCCACGCGATCGCCGGCCCGGCGGCAGGCGCCATCTCCGTCGTGATGGAGATGGTTCCGGCCGAGGTGGCAGCGCAGATCACCCGCAAGCTCACCATCTCGACGGTCGGCATCGGCGCGGGCCACGAAACAGACGCACAAGTCCTCGTCTGGCAGGACGCCGCCGGGTACACCCAGGGCAAGACGGCGAAGTTCGTCAAGCGGTACGCGGCGCTCGGCGAGGAGTTGGGCGCCGCCGCACGTCAGTACGCGAGCGAGGTCGCGTCCTCGTCGTTCCCCGGCCCTGAGCACTCGTACTGACGGCTATGGTTGGGCGCATGCGCACGTTGTATCCGGCAATCGAACCGTACGCGTCCGACCTACTGTCCGTCGGCGACGGACAAGAGATCTACTGGGAGACCACCGGCAACCCGGATGGGAAGCCGGTGGTCTTCGTGCACGGTGGTCCCGGCGGCGGGACATCGGGCGACCAACGTCGGTTCTTCGACCCTCAGCGGTACCGAATCGTGCTGTTCGACCAGCGGGGCTGCGGCAGATCGCGGCCGCATATCAGCGACGGCGCCGATTTGTCGGTCAACACCACAGAGCACCTGATCGCCGATATGGAGGCGCTGCGCGAGCATCTCGGCATCGATCGCTGGCAGGTGTTCGGCGGCTCCTGGGGATCGACCTTGGGGCTGGCGTACGCGCAGCGGCATCCCGACCGCGTCACCGAACTCGTGCTGCGCGGGATCTTCCTCCTGCGGCGCAGCGAGATCGACTGGTATTACAACGGAGGGGCGGCCAACCTCTTCCCGGATGTATGGGAGCGCTACCTCGAACCGATCCCGGAGGACGAACGGCCTGGCGGCGACCGCAGCGCCGACCTGGTCACCGTGTACCACCGACTGTTGAACGGCGACGACCGCCGGATCGCTCAGGAGGCGGCGGGCGCGTGGGCCGACTGGGAGGGACGCACGAGTTACCTCGCGCCGCGGCCCGCATCTGGCGACGGCGGACCGTGGGACTTGGCGTTCGCGACGATCGAGAACCACTACTTCGTCAACCACGGCTTCCTCGACGAGGGCCAACTGCTACGGGACATCGCGACCATCGAGCACATCCCCGCCGTGATCGTCCAGGGTCGGTACGACGTCGTCTGCCCGATGCGCAGCGCGTGGGACCTGCACCGAGCGTGGCCCGCAGCCGACCTTCACATCGTCGACGACGCCGGACACGCGTCGTTCGAACCTGGCATCGTCCACCATCTAGTGGAGGCCACCGACCGTTTCGCGCGTCCGACCGGCTGAGCACAGGAGCACATCATGAGCGCCCACGAGTCCCTCGAGATCGAACTCAAGTTCGACGTCGACGCCGGCCTACCCGCGCCCGACCTGGCGGGGCTGGTCCCCGACGGGACCGTGTCCACGCCACAGACCTATCTCCTCGAAGCGACCTACTATGACACTCCCGACACGGTCCTCGCGCGCAATCGCACCACGCTGCGGCGTCGGACCGGCGGCACCGACGCGGGCTGGCACCTCAAGCGCCCCTCGACCGTCAAGTCGGCTCGGCGTGAACTCGGAGTGTCTTTCGACGACGCGCCGACCGACGACGGGGTGCCCGCCCTGATGCTCGATCAGGTCGCTTCCATCGTGCGGCGAGCGGAACTCAGTCCGGTCGCGACGATCACCACCGACCGCACCGTGACGAGCGTGTTCGACGCCGACGGCCGCGAACTCGCGGTCTTCTGCGAGGATCTCGTTTCTGCCGAGTCCTTCCTGCCCGGCGGCGGTGTCGCGCGGTGGGCCGAGTGGGAGTTCGAGCTCGTCGAGGGCGACGGCGTACTCCTCAAACGGGCCAAGTCGTATCTCAAGGAGGCAGGCGCGCGGAAGGCGTCGAGCGTCTCGAAGCTGGCGCGCGCGATCGGATCACTCCCGGTCGACGACGAGCCGCGAACCGTCGGACGCAAATCGACGGCCCTCGACCTGGTGCTGGCCGGGCTCGCCGCGCACCGCGACGCACTCGTCGCCTACGATCCACTGGCCCGCGACGATGCATCCGACGCCGTCCACCAGATGCGCGTCGCCGCACGACGACTGCGGTCGACGCTGACCTCGTACCCGCAGGTCCTCACGCCGGACTCGGTCGAGCCCATCGCCGCCGAGCTCAAACTTCTCGGCACGGTCCTCGGCGAGGCCCGCGACCTCGAAGTCGCGTTGGAGACCAACGAGATGATGCTCGCCAGGGAGAACACTCCCACCGACTTGTACGAGGTGCTCGTCGAAGGCGAACGAGTGCACCACGAGCGAGCTGTCCGGGCCATGCGGTACGCGTTGTCGACCGATCGCTATCTGGCCCTGCTGGACGACCTCGACGCACTGATCGCCGATCCGACGCCCGGCCTCGATGCCGACAGTCCCGCTCGAGACGTCGCGGCCGAGGCGATCGCCATGTCGTACCGACGGCTACGGCGCGCGCAGAAGGCGCTGCGCCAACACGACTCGTGGTCGCCCGACTGGGTCGAAGCGCTCCACACGATTCGCAAGCGCGCCAAGGCGACTCGGTACACAGCAGAGACGGCCGCTCCCCTCCGCCGATCCTCGTTCGCTGAGGTCGGCTCCTACGCGAAGAAGGTGCAGACCCACCTCGGCGTCTTCAATGACACCGCCGTCAACCGTACGAAGCTGGCCGACGTCGCCGAGAACACGCCACTGAGCCCGGCGGCCCTGTTCGTACTCGGCCGGCTGGACGCCCGCGAGGAGACTCGTGGCCGCAAGGCAGTCAAGGCGTACCGAAAGCTCTGAACCCGGCAGCCGGTTGAGGCGACCCCTCAGTCACGCACCGCGAACCGCACCTTCGCCTCTTCGACATCGGCCACGGTCACTTCCACCGTGGACCTGGCACCGGCGGCGGGCGCGCCGTCGCATGCACCGATGATCGCCGGCGAGGCGATGAATACCTCGGCGGAGCGTTCGCCGTTCGCCTCACGCATGACGACGGCGTCGAAGCGCGTGCCGATCCGGTCGGCGAGGACGGTCGCCTCGGTGAGATCGATGCTGCGCCGTTCGGCCGTCGACGCCAGCTGATCCGACGACGCCATCGTCTTACGCAGGGACGGAAGAGCTTCGGTCACCCAGTCCGGAACCCCGTACCCGCCGGCCGCCGCGAGACACACTTCGGTCGCGTACCGGTCAGCCAGCCGCCTCAGCGGCGCCGTGACGTGTGAGTACACGCCGCCGACCCCGGCGTGAACGACGTCCGCGTCGTCGTAGTGTTCCCCCGGTTCGAGTGTCAGGTAACCGGAGCCGCGCATCAACCGGGCCCCGACCGTCATGAGCGCGAGCGTCGTCGGCGCGTCGGCCTGCAGTCCAGCCAAGAACTCACCCGGCGACGACCCGTCTGCCCACGGAACACCGAGAGTCCTTGCGGCGCTGCGGAGTTCGGCGATCGCGTCGTCTGACGCGGGAGGGACGGTCCGCAGCAGCCCGATCCCGGCGCGCCGCTGAATATCGCCCGCACACATACCGACCAGGAGGGACACTTGCGCGTTCCAACCGTCGGCGCGGGTGCGTGGAGCGATCTGCAGTGTCCACGCGCGGCCGCCGTCGTGGCGGACGACCTCCTGGTCGGGCAGGTCCAATTGCATGGCCCCGCGCCGCAGCGACCAGTCGATGCGAGTCTGCCCGAACGTAGGCAGTGCAGCGATGGACGGATGCAGGCTCCCGCCCTCGTACGCGGCCATCACCTCCGCGTAGTCGAATCTCCTTCGCGAGCGGACGATCGCTCGTTCGACGCCGACCTCGGCGGTATCGCCGGAGCCGTCGACCCGGACGGTCCACAGCACGGCGGGTCGGACCTCGTCGGGCAACAGCGATCCGACGCCTTCGGACAGTGGCCGAGGATGCAACGGCACGCTCTCGTCCGGGAAGTACATCGTCTGCCCGCGTTCACGACTCTCGTCGTCGATCGCTCCACCCGGTTCCACGAGCGCTGCGACGTCGGCGATCGCGTAGTGGACGAGGAAGCCGTCGCCGTCGGACACCACTCGAAGTGCCTGGTCCAGATCCTTGGAGCCGGGCGGATCAATGGTGACGAGTTCGATGTCGGTCCGGTCGGTGCGCCCGTGGGCGAAGCGATCTGCGACATTGCGGGCCTCCGCGGTCGCGGCCGACGAGAAGTCGGCGGTGAGATCGAGTTCCCTGCGGATCCGGTCGAAGTCGATGGCAGAAGCGAGCACTCTGCGTCGGACACCCGTGAACGGTTGCATACCCCGAATGTAGTGGTCGCCGAATGATGCAGTCCTCGGATGTGGGCGAACGAGCCGACGTGTAAGCCGGATCCTGTCCCGACCCTTGCGGATCGGTGGCGACCATCCATCTGGACACACCGTTGCCGGGTGCCTCGAGCGGCCAACCCGCGAGCTCGGACGAGCAGTCCTCAAGCACTCGCGCATCCGCACCGGCTCGCGGTGCGGACTTCGGCCTTGCTCCGGGTGGGGTTTACCGAGCCGTCACGGTCACCCGTGTCGCTGGTGCGCTCTTACCGCACCGTTTCACCCTTACCGTTCCGCGTACGGGACGGCGGTCTTTTCTCTGTGGCACTGTCCCGCGGGTTACCCCGGGTTGCCGTTAGCAACCACCCTGCTGCTGTGGAGTCCGGACTTTCCTCGGCTGTCGGCCTGCGCAATGGAGTGCGTGGTTCCGTCGCCGCGGCCGCCCGGTCGGCTCGTTCGCCGTTCGAGAATACCGCAGCTCTCACCGAGCGTCATACACGCTGTGTCTGTAAATGCGCGGTGTCGTTGACGAGCCGAACGACGGAGCCGCCGTCGGGATAGAACTCGACGATCGAGTATGACGCGAGGTCCAGGTGCAGCCGGAACAGCAGTTCGGGGCCGACGCCGAGGGCACCGCGCAGGAACGTCTTGATCGGCGTCACATGGCTGACAGCGAGGACTGTCTGGCCCGCGTACTGATCGACCAGATCGTCTCGGACCCGAGCGATGCGCTGGCCGACCTGTGCGAAGCTCTCCCCGTTCGGCGGTGTGACGTCGACATCGCTCAACCACCGACGGTGCAGCCGTCCGTCACGTTCGGCGGCCTCAGCGAACGTCAGGCCCTCCCAGTCGCCGAAGTCCGTCTCGATCAGACCTTCGTGCACGGTGACGTCGAGTCCGAGGACACGCGAGGCGAACTCACCTGTCGCACGCGCACGAGACAACGGCGACGATACGATCGCGTCGATCCCACCGAACGGACGATCGGCGAGGCGCACCGCAGCGGCGGTCGCCTGCTCGAGGCCGACGTCGCTGAGCTCTGGGTCGCCGTGGCCCGAGTAGCGGCGTTCCACCGACAGCGCGGTCTGACCGTGCCGGAGCAGGATGATGCGGGTCGGCGCCGACGTCTGTCCCTGCCAGCTCGGCCCATTGACCCCGTGCTCGTCATTCACGGGGGCGCCCCTGTCCCGGCAGGCCGGAATGGTCGGTTCGGATCATGATCGCGCCGCACTCCTCGCACCGCAAGACCTCGTCTTCGTCGGCGGCGGCGATCCGCGACAGTGTGCGCGGGTCGAGTTCCATCCGGCACGCTCCGCAGCGGCGCGCCTGGACCAGTCCGGCGCCGACCTGCCCGCGATCGTGGAGCTTCTCGTAGACACCGACGAGGTCGGCGTCGATCGTCGCCGCCAGTGCTGTCCTTCGCTCGGCGAGATCGGCCGAGCGCGCATCGACGGCTTCGGCCGCTGCGTCGCGCTTGGCGACGAGGTCCAACTCGTTCTCGGTCAAAGTCAGCAACGTCGCCTCGGCGCGGTCCGCCTCGGTCGCCGTCGCCTCCTGCTGCTCCATGAGTTCGAGCATCTCGCCTTCGAGAACATCGCGACGCCGTTCGAGTGACTCCAGTTCGTGCTGTAGTTCGGCAAGCGCCTTGTGCCCCGCCGTTCCCCCCTCGATCGTGGCCTTGTCTCGCGCGACGTGCTCGGCCATCCCGGTCAATTCGCGGTCGAATCTCTCGTACACCTCAGCGAGATCGTCGACGGCGACCCGTGCGGCGGCGACGTCGTCACGAGCGGCGTCGAGCTTCGTCGCCAGTTCGGCCAGTTCGGCGTCCTCTGGCAGGTTCTTACGACTGTGCGCGGTCTTGGCGATGTCCGCGTCGAGGTCGGCGAGGTCGAGCAGTGTTCGCTGCGCGGCGGCAGAGGCTTTCATGGGCACACTCCTGTCACTGGGGTCGTCGGGCGACGACGCCGAAGGGATCGGTGGGTGGCGTGAAGACGTTCGTCTCGCAGCCGAAGTCGGTGAGCAGCGCGGCGGCCTGTGCGCACCACGGATATTCGGTTGACCAGTGGCCTGCGTCGATCAATGCCGGGGCCCCCTCGCGCCGTGCCTCGTCGACCACATGATGGCGCAGATCCCCGGTCACGTAGGCGTCGACGCCCGCGCGGGACGCGGCCGAGACGAGCGAGTCGCCTGCTCCGCCACACACGGCGACGGTCTGGATTATCGCTGCGGGGTCCCCGGCCCCGCGTACGGGCCAGGCTGCGGTCGGCAGTGCGTCATCGACGTGGGCGACGAACTCCGCCAACCGCATCGGGACGGGCAGACGGCCGATGCGGCCGAGCCCGAGGTCGCTGTCGACCGGCGCCTGTTCGAAGACGTCGAATGCTGGCTCCTCGTAGGGGTGAGCGGAGACGAGCGCGGCGAAGACGGCGGATCGGACTCGGCGCGGCGCCACCATCTCCATACGCTCCTCGTCGACGCGAGTCAGTTCGCCGACTCCGCCGATCGCCGGGGACGCGGTGCCGACGGGCAGGAACTGCCCGGTACCGACGACTCCCCATCGGCAGTCACGGTAATCGCCGATCGCCCCGGCTCCGGCCGCGAACATCGCTTCGCTGACCTGGTCGACGTTCCCTTCGGGGACCATGACCACCCACTTATCGAGCGTTCGGACCGGTTCGGCGTCCAACGGGACGGTGTCGACGAGTCCGATGGCGTCCGCAAGGGCGTCCGACACCCCGGGCCGAGCCTTGTCGGCATTGGTGTGCGCCGAGTACAGGCCGCACCCGGACCGGATGAGCCGGTGGACGATTCGTCCCTTCGGAGTGTCGGCACCTACCCCCGTCACACCGCGCATCAACAGCGGATGGTGGGCGAGCACGAGTTGTGCGCGGGTGTCCACGGCCTCGTCGACGACGGCATCGGTCACGTCGACGCACACGAGCACTCGCTCGACGGGCTCGTCGGGGTCACCGCAGACCAACCCGACCGCGTCCCACGATTCGGCGAGCCCGACCGGGTAGGCCTGTTCCAGTCGCGTGATCACGTCCGCGAGTGTGCGGGTCATCTCGTCGGTGCTCCTGTCTCGAGTCGGTTCCTCACATCTTGCATGGCGTGCACGAGCGCATCGGACACTTCGCGTGGACGAACCGCCAGCCGCAGGTAGTCCGAGTCCAGTCCCTCGAAGTTGGCACAACTACGCACGGAGAACCCGCGCGCAGCCAACTCGTGCTTCCATCGCCACGCCTGCGGAATCTTCACCATCACATACGGTGCGCGTGGCTCGGCCTCCGGCGCGAAGCCGAGGTCGGACAGTTGCGCGAGGAGATGGGCACGCTCGTCGTCGACCAAGTGCGCCTGGCTGCGTGCATACTCCTGTCCTTGCGGCCCCAGACACGCGGCGAGGGCCGCGAGTGTGAGCGTTCCGACTGCCCAGTGCCGTCGGCCTGCGGTCATCCTGGCGATGAGCTCGGGTGCCGCCAGCAGGTATCCGGCGCGTAAGCCGGCCAGGCCGAACGTCTTGGTGACCGATCTGACGACGATCAGATCGTCTGTCGTCTCGGCTGCCACCGATTCCGGTTCCAGCCGGTCACCGTCGAGAGTGAGGTCGGCGAACGCCTCGTCGACAACGACGATCCGGCCCGGACACCGCAGCGCGAGGACGTCGGCACGCGGATGCAGCACGGAGGTCGGGTTCGTCGGGTTGCCCAACACGACGAGGTCGGCGTCCTCGGGTACGTCTGCGTCGACGAGCCGCCACGGAGCGTCCAGGGTGACGTGGCTGATCCGGGCGCCCGACGCGGACAGCACGCGCTCGGGCTCAGTGAACGACGGCGCGATCACGGCGACGTGCCGCGGGTTCAGGTGCGCGAGCAGCTCGAACCCTTCTGCTGCGCCGCCGAGCAGAAGCACCTCCTCGCGCGTCCTCTGGTGCAACCGTGCGACGAGACCCGCCACGTCGTCGGCTTCGCGTGCACTCGGATAGGCAGCGAGGTCGGCGATGCGCCCGCGCAGTGTCTGCGCGACGAACTCCGGCGGACCCGGGCGAACGTTGACCGCGAAGTCGACGAGCCCGGCCTGTGCATCGGCGTCACCGTGTCGGTCGCGGTCGCGCAGGTGGGGAGGCACGTCGACTGTCATGATCATTCAGCCTACGTGCACGATGGAACCATGATTTCGGCCCCGACCCTCCCCGGCCCCTTCACAACCGACCCCGTCACGACCGATACCTGCCTGCTGTTCGACCTCGACGGCACCATCACAGACAGTTATCCCGGGATCACCCGTTCATTCCTGCACGCGCTCGAGGTCATCGGCGAACCGGAGCCACCCGTCGAGTTCCTGCAAACGATCGTCGGTCCGCCGCTGGTCGAGTCGATGCGTGCCCTCGGATACGACGAGGCGACCTCGGCCGCCGGGGTACGCGCATATCGGGCTCGCTACGACGTCACGGGCTGGCTCGAGAACTCGGTCTACGACGGGATGGCCGCATTGCTGGCCGATCTATCCAGCGCAGGCCGCACACTGGCGCTCGCGACGAGCAAGGACCAGCGGATCGCGCGCAACATCCTGGACCATTTCGAACTGACGTCGTACTTCGCATTCGTGGGCGGAGCCGACGAGACGGCGGGGCGAGCAGGCAAACAGGCCGTCGTCCGACATGCCCTCGAGACGTTGGACGTCGATCCGGACTCCGAGCACCTCCTAATGATCGGCGACCGATCACACGACATCGACGGTGCCGCATCCTGCGGGGTCCCGGCGCTCGGCGTCCGATGGGGTTACGCTCTCGCAGGAGAACTGGAGGACGCCCTCGTACGCGCGGGCGGTCCGGGACACGACCGGCGGATCGTACAGACGGTCCCGCAACTGCGAAAGGTACTCGGTGTCTGACAACGCGGCGGCTTCAGCCGCAGGCCGCGCACTGCACATCTGTTTCGTCTGCTCCGGCAACATCTGCCGGTCACCGATGGCTGCGTCGATCTTCGCGCACGCCGTCGAGGATGCTGGGCTCTCGGACCAGGTTCGAGTGACCAGCGCAGGCACCGGAGGATGGCATGTCGGCGAACCCGCCGACAATCGCGCGCGCACAGAACTGTTGGCGCACGGCTACTCCGATGCGCACGTCGCCTCCCAGTTGACACCGGACCACCTGTCCGCCGACCTTCTCGTGGTCGCCGACCGCGGGCACGTAGCGGAGTTGGAACGTAAACGTCTCGGCGACCGTGTCCGACTGCTCCGCAGTTTCGATCCCGAAGCGGACGGCGACGAGGTCCCGGATCCCTACTACGGGACGCAGGACGACTTCGAGTTGGTCCGTACCCAAGCGGAGGCCGCGGTCCCCGGATTGATCGAGTGGGTCCAGGAGACGCTGGCCACTCGAGCCTGATCCGTATCCTGGAGGGCGTGCGCGTCCTCCGTTCGTTCCTCAAGCCCGGGTGGCTACTGCTCGTGCTGCTCGTGATCGCGTTCGCGGCAGCGTGCTTCGCGATCCTCGCACCGTGGCAACTCGGGAAGAACAGCGACACGGAGCACCGGAACGACCTGATTCGCGCCGCCGTCGATACCGACGCCGTCCCGATCGACCAGCTGGCCCCACCCGGAAGCACTCTCGACCCGAACAACGAATGGCACGAGGTATCGCTGCGCGGCCGGTACCTGCCAGATGACCAGGTGATGCTGCGGTTCCGCTACTCGCAGGAGCGGCCCGCCGTCGAAGCGTTGACGCCGTTCCAGATCGCAGGTTCGGGCCGGACGATCCTGGTGAATCGAGGAATTGTCGCCAACAACGAGAACGGGCAGGTGAGCGTGCCCGTGCCGCCGTCGGGCGACGTGAGCATCGTAGCCAGGCTCCGCAAGTCCGAGGGCACGAGCCGAGGTAAGGAACCGCGTGTCGAGGGCGGCGAGTCGACGGCATACACAATCGACACCGCGCAGCTCTCGCGCCTCACGGGTCTGCCGTTGGATCCGTACTACCTTCAGCTCTCACCGAATCAGCCGGGCTCGCTCGGCGAGATCGAGCTTCCCCAGCTCGAATCCGGTCCGTTCCTCTCCTACGGCCTCCAGTGGCTGGCGTTCGGCGTGATGGTTCCGCTCGGCGCGGCCTACTTCATCTACAACGAGGTCAAAGCGCGGCGCGCCCGTCGCGCGGACGGCGACGACACGGCGGTCGTCGAGACTCCGCAGCCTACGACCAAGTCCGAACGCGACCGCATCCGACACACACTTCGCGAAGCCGGTTTCCGATCGGGAAACGATGTCCACGCGGCGCCGGGCACGCAGGTCGGCGACGGATCGGCGGGCATCGCAGACGACGACGCCGTCAAGACGCGGCTAGCGCAGCGCTACGGCAAATAGCCACGAGCACCAGCTTGCGCGAGCACTGCCACTACCGCACTCGCTCGCTGCACCTGACGCGACAACCTCACCGCTGCCCGCAGATCAGACGCTGTGGGAGACGGCCCGTCGCCGAGCCGCGGGCGCTCTTCGACGCCGTGCGCGTACTCGGTCCGGCCCCCGAGACTGACCCCGAGGGCCCCTGCGAACGCCGCTTCGACCACGCCGGCATTGGGACTCGGATGCCCGCCGGAGTCTCGCCGGACGGCGGTCCACACCTCCCGCGGACGACCCGAGAGCGCACCGACGAACAACGCGGTCACGCGCGCTGGCACGAGGTTCGCGGCATCGTCGATCCGCGCCGACGCCCACCCGAACCGAAGATACTTCTCCGATCGATAACCGACCATGGCGTCGAGGGTGTTCGCGGCCCGGTATCCGAGCATCCCGGGGGCTCCGGCCACCGCGCCCCAGCACAGCGGCGCGACGGCCGCATCCGAGGTGTTCTCGGCGATCGACTCGAGCGCCGCACGACAGATCCCGGCCTCGTCGAGTCGGGTGGTGTCGCGGCCGACGAGGCCCGCAACCGCGGTCCGTGCGGCGTCGATGTCGCCACCGTCGAGTGCATCGGCGATATCGTCGCCGATGCGGCACAGCGACGTTCCGCCCAGCGCGCTGAACGTGGCCGCCGCCGTGCCCGCGACCCCGGCTCGCCGCGCGAGCACACCGCACAGCGCCCCGGCCCCAATCCAGCAGGCGGCGAACATCGCACCGCTCACACGGCCGTCTCGATACAGAACCTTCTGCGATGCGGCGACACCACTGCCGAATATCGCGACCGGATGACCGCGCCGGGGGTCGGCGAACACCGAGTCGGTGAGGGCTCCGACTGCGGACCCGACGGCGGCGGTGTGGCGGTGGCGCATCCGGTGATCGTATCGACCGCCGATATCATCGGTGGCCATGGCCGCCTCTCGTCCGACTCCCGAAGCCGGGGTCTTCGACATCTCCACCGGTACTGCCGAACTCGTGCACAGCATGGACGGTGGCTGGTTGCTGTCGGTCAACGGTGCGCAGAGCAGCCACATCGACCCCGACCGGCCCGATGCGCTCGATTTCGAGTACATGCGCCAGGCCGCGGCCGCCATCGCCGATCACTACCCCGACCCCGCGACGCCGTTGCGCGTGCTGCACCTCGGCGCAGCGGCGTGCGCTCTCCCCCGGCATCTCGCGCACCGGTACCCGCAGTCTCGGCACGTCGCTGTCGAGATCGACGCCGAACTGACGCGTCTCGCACGGGAGTGGTTCGATCTGCCGCGGGCGCCGAGACTACGGATCCGGGTCGGCGACGCCCGCGAGGTCACCGAGAGCCTGCGTGAGCGGACACGCGACGTCGTGATGCGTGACGCGTTCAGCGCGAGCCTCACGCCCAGGCACCTGACGACCGTCGAGTTCACCCGCGCCGTGCAGCGACTTCTGGTGCCCGGCGGCCTCTACATCGCGAACTGCGGCGACCGCCGCGACCTCGCGTCAGTCCGGTCGGAGGTGTCCACGATCGCCGATGTCTTCGCGAACGTCGAGCTGATCTCCGATCCGTCGATGTTCAAGGGCAGACGGAGCGGGAACATCGTCGTCGTCGCGGGCGACGGCCCACTGCCTGACTCCGCACGTCTGGAACGTGCCCTCCGGGCCGATCCCGAACCGTCTCGGCTGGTGACGGGACGCGACGCCATTGCCTTCGGGTCGGGGCAGATCCGACGGGACGTGCCGGCGGTGTAGGAGCGCGATTCGGATCCTCCACCGTGCCAGACCGACCGGGTCAGATCATGTAATGCAGGCTGTCGACGATCGCTGATCCGAGCGCGACGTCGCCGTCGATGTGGACGCTAGCCTGTGCGGCTCCGGGGCGTCCGCCTGCGAGGCGTGTGTAGTCGGTGATCGTGGTCCGCAGCGTGACGTCGGCCAGGCCGTCGAGTTCAGGTACGAGCGCGGCCCGCTCGTCGACTGCGATGTGCACCTGCTTCGGCACGAGGCCGGTGAACTCGAACCTCACGCGGCAGCCTTTCGGTGCCGCGGCCTTCTTGCCGACGATGTACGGCATGACGGCCGCCATCTCGTCCAGTGCGAACCCGGCCGGTTCCGGGTCGGACGGCTCCCCCATGTCCAGGGCGTCGCGCAGATCCACCTCGTGCACCCAACTGTCGTAGGTGCGCACCCTCATGAACCGCCCGTACGTCTCCGGACCGACCGGCGTGACGGCGTCCTCGTTCCACTCCTCGTCGTCCATCGTGGTCAGGTCGGCGATGCGCTTTGCGGTCATCGCCCGGTAGTCGGCCATCACCTCCGCACGACTGCGGGCCCGGTAGTGGTCGACCCATCGCTCGTTGAGTTCACCGATCGGGTTCTTCACGTGATCGAGTCCGGCGACGTCACGACCTGCATCAGGTTCACGGCCGTCGAGCATGTTCTCGGTGCCGACGATATGCGCGACGACGTCGCCCACCGACCAACCCGGTAGACCGGAATCCGCTGACCACTGGTCATCCGAGAGCCCGCTGACGAGCGCGTCGATCGTCCTCCACTGTGCACCGAGCGCCGCAATGACCGGCGCCTTCTCCACTCGAGTCTTCATGCGGGTTCCTCTCGCTGGGCATGCCTCGGTCGAGTCTACGAACACCGGTTTGAGGCTTCGACCGCACACCCGATATTGTTCTGTGGAGCCGCCGTTTCGACAGCGGCTCACGCGCGTATAGCTCAGCGGTAGAGCTCTGGTCTTACACACCAGCGGTCAGGGGTTCAAATCCCTTTGCGCGCACTCTAGATCAGCGGCGGGATTGCCGGGTCGATCGGGACTTCGATCATAGTGGGGCCGTTACGATCCCACGCCTTCGCGAGTTCGGTCCGCACCTCGGCGGCGGTCGATGCGACGACTCCTTTCGCACCATAGCCTTCGGCGACCAGGTGCGGCTTCAGCCCGGGAAGGTCGAGACCCGGGACTCCCGGGTTGTCCTGGAACTTCGCGAACGCCTTCAGGATTCCGTACTCGCGGTTGTTGGGCACGATGACGACGAGCGGCAGTGCGTGCTGCGCCGCGGTGTACAGCGCCTGCGGCGAGAACTGCAGTGAGCCGTCTCCGATGACCGCCATGACGGGTCGATTGCGGCCGAGGTCTCGCTCCGCGAGTGCGATACCGACCGCGGCGGGAAGGTCCCATCCGAGCGCACCACTGGCCATCGCGAAATAGCTGTCCGGTTCCGTGAACATCCACTCGGAGTGCAGGTCGGCGATATTCGACGGTGATTCCTGCACGATGACCGTGTCTGCGGGTGCCGCGACGCTGAGGACCCGAAACAACTGCCGAGGAGTGAGCCTGCCGTCGTTGTCGGGGTCGGCCGGCCTCGCCTCCGCGGACGCATGCGGAGCCAGGCGATGCTCCTGCCTCTCGACCGCCGCCCGACTCTGCCGCACAGGAACCAGGTCGGCCAATGCGCGGAGCGCGAACACTGCGTCGGAGATCAGGCTGTCACCGACGGGCGCACGACCGGACTCGGCCGGATCATCGGTGATGTGCAGAAGGCGCGAACCCGCGGGGATGTAATCGCCCGGCACCCACGGGTAGTAGCGGAACACCGGCGCTCCCACGACGAGAACCACGTCGTGTCCCCTCAACTTCTCCGACAGGAGCCCCTGCGCGAACGGCAAGCCGCCCGCGTAGAGCGGATGATCCTCGGGGAAGGGCACGCGCTCGCTCGACGGCGCCGCCCATACGGGAGCGCCGACGCGTTCGGCGAGTGAGACGGCGTCCTCCCAGCCGTCGGCGCGAGCGATGTCGGAGCCGTAGATCAGGACCGGGTTCTCCGCTGCGGAGAGAACGGCGGCGAACTCGGCGAGCCGGCCCGGGTCGGGCCCGACTCGAGTGGCGACGGACCGCACCGACGCCCGACCAGCCGCCTCCTTGTCCCAGTCGTCGAGCGGAAGGGACAGGAATACGGGCCCCTGCGGCGGCTGCATCGCGACGGCGTAGGCGCGCATGAAGGCGGCGGGCACGTCCTCGGCCCGCGCCGGCTGGTAGGCCCACTTCACCCACGGCTTCGCGATGACCTCGGGATCGGGATTCACCAGCCACGGTTCCAACAAAAGCATCTCTCGAGTCTGCTGACCGGCCGTGATAATCAACGGCGTCTTGTTCTGGAAGGACGAGTCCAAGGTTCCCACCGCGTTGCTCACCCCAGCGGCGGTGTGCACATTGACGAGTACGGGCTTTCGGGTGACCTGGGCATACCCATCGGCTGCTGCGACGACACTGGCTTCGTGGAGCCCCAAAACGTAGCGGAAGTCGTCCGGGAAGTCCTCCAGGAACGTCTCCTCCGTCGAACCCGGATTGCCGAATATCGTGGTGAGTCCGAGTTCGCGTAGAAGCTCGAAAGTGGTGTCGCGGACTGTGATCACGTGAACTGCTCCTTCTGCGGTACCCGCCCCGACACGAGGCGTGCGAGCTGCGTCTCGTCCCGAGCACACACTCCTTGGTCCATACACTCTGGATACACCAAGCGAACTCGCGTCTGCAGCCGTACCGGCCCCGACAGGAGGACGCACGACCGAGAGACCCAGCAGCGATGAACGACGAAGACCGGGACATACTCGATCTCTCCAGACGCGAGTTCCGTAGCCCGCAAGCCCACGCCGAGGCGGTAGGCAGCGTCCTCGGGATGTCGATCACCCGCTATTTCCAGGAGCTCAACCGCCTCGTCGACGATCCGGAAGCGCTGGCGTACTCACCGACTGTCGTCAAACGACTGCGGCGCGCCCGCAGACGACGCAATACCTGACCGATCTGAGACGACCCGCCACGACGTCGTCATCGCGTCGCGCGCCGCCGGTAGTCACGCAGCGTCATCCAGTCTCCCGCAAGAGCATGGCGCGCAGGCGCGACGCGAGCACCATGTCACTGCGTTCAGCGCGCTTCGCCCCCAGCACCAGGACCTGGACGGTGTCCATCACAAAATCGTCCATCCCGGCAGGACGGCCGACCGCGGCCCGAGTGGCATCGTTTGCCAGCGATTCGAAAACGGCGCGCCCTCCGCGCAGCCGGTGGCCGATGCGGCACGGCCAGCGGGTTTCATCATCTGGGCGACTTCTCGGCGGCGTTCACGACCAGGTTCGGCAAGACCCCGACCAACGTGGTTCGCGGCGTTTGCGGGCGACCTTTCCGGCCGTGATCTGCGAGCGCGTCAGACCCGATAGAGCGGATGGCGGGATTCGAACCCACGTAGACGGTTTTGCAGACCGCTGCTTAGCCTCTCAGCCACACCCGCGTGCGACGCCTCCGACTCTGCTCGAGGCCTGCCTTCGAGTCGAGGGTTTGACGCAGCGGGGCACCAAAAGTCTATGAACGCGGGCCTGCCTGCTGTGACCAATTCGCAATCCGCTAAGACTTGATACTGCTGAGGTTTGTGTTATCTACTGTGGCTATTGTGACTACTGAGACTGACTTCCGCCCCGATTCCCGTCGACCCGTGCGTCGGCCGACCTGGCTGCTGCGCGCCGCGACGTCGGTGGGCGCAGTAACCCTCGCTGCAGCAGTGGCGACGAGCGTCGCCGGACAGGCCGCCGCCGAACCGACGATCGGCGAACTCATGGACAGCGCGGGAAACGTGCTGCAGGAGTTGCCTATCGACCCGAACGGATCGAGTGACCTGACCTCCCTGTTCGACCTACTCTCGCCGCAGTCCCCGATGCCTCCCGGGACACCGAGCACACCGACGGGCGACCGACGCACATCGTGCAAGCAGGTCGTACAGATCGGCGACTCGGCCTCTGTCGGCGTCGACAACGCGTCGAAGGTCGCCAAGGCCGAGGACCGCCTCACTCCGCAGTACAAGCGCGTCGGCGTCGAGCAGGTGACTCTCGACGCAGGCGGTGGACGCTCCATCGTCGAGAAGGTCGACGGCGAACCCAATGCCGTCGACGCCGTCGACAGCGCGCTCGGACGCGGATACCGAGGATGCTGGGTGATCGCGGTGGGCACCGACGACGCCGCCAACATCGCTGACGGATCGAAGGTCACCGCTGACCAGCGGATCGATCGTGTGATGCGCAAGCTCACCGACCAGAACGTACTGTGGCCAACCGTGATGACGAACGACCCGAGCAACACCGCGTACTCGGAGAAGAACATGACCGCGTTCAACGATGCCCTCAAGCGTGCCGCCGCCCGGTACCCGAACCTGAAGATCTACGACTTCGCGTCCGAGACCCAGCCCTCCTGGTACAACGACGACGGAATCCATTTCAACGCAACGGGAGTCACGCAGCGCAACCGACTTTTCGCGACGGGGCTCGCCACCGCTTTCGGCGCCTGAGTCCCGATCTGGCGTTCACCCCGCACGCGTGGGCCGCCGCTTATAGTCCGGACTAGTAGCGGGCGCCGACGCTTGTAGCGTTCGACGGGGCCGCAGTCGGGTATTCGTCCGATCGGACGGTCAACTGCGAGCGGCGAGCGCCGCCGACCAGGTGTCCTCGGTGCGCGCTTCACCGGGGCCAACCATCGAAGAATGACGAATCACGCCGTCGCGGCCGACGAGGAACGTACCGCGATTGGCGTATCCGCGATCCTCGTCGAGTACACCGTACTTGCGCGCCACCTCACCGTGCGGCCAGAAGTCGGACAGAATCGGAAACAGGTATCCCTGCGCCGACGACCACACCTTGTGCGTCGGCGGCGGACCGACCGACACTGCGACAGTCGTCAACGTGTCGTCGGCGAACCGCGGCAGATTATCGCGAATGTGCCCGAGTTCGCCTTCACAGGTGCCGGTGAACG
Source organism: Gordonia sp. (in: high G+C Gram-positive bacteria) (assembly GCF_052106715.1). Lineage (NCBI taxonomy): Bacteria > Bacillati > Actinomycetota > Actinomycetes > Mycobacteriales > Gordoniaceae > Gordonia > Gordonia sp. (in: high G+C Gram-positive bacteria). The sequence goes on along the minus strand of NZ_JBQEDL010000003.1, from coordinate 63,925 downwards.
CGAGCGGAAAGAAGACAGCCAGAACGTCGCCGTGTTGACGCAGACCAGAGAGCGACACACGCCGGTTGTTCTGATCGCGCAACTCGAACTCCGGTGCGACCGACCCCACCGGAATGGGGCCGACGACAGCGGTGCCGGCGCTTGTCATGCCTTCTTGCCCGACCGAGCCTTCGGTGTCACGAGTCGTGCACCGGACCAGTCGTCCAAGTTCACGACGGAGGTCTGCGTGAGGCCTGCGGTCGGTGCGGCCTCCGCGATGACAGCAGGATCGACGTGACCGTCGAGACCGGTCTTCGGCGAGAGCACCCAGACGTATCCGCCTTCGGCCAACGGCCCAATAGCGTCCATCAACGCGTCTACCAGGTCCCCGTCATCGTCACGCCACCACAGGATGACTGCGTCGACGACATCGATGGCGTCCTCGTCGAGCATCTCCGCGTCGATTGCGTCTTCGATGTCGGCCCTCAGGTCGTCATCGGTGTCTTCGTCCCAACCACGCTCTTGGATCACCATTCCGTTGGTGAATCCGAGCTTGCTCGCCTTGTCGTCTGTGGCGGCTACCACCGCGTGCGTCCTCCCGATCGTCGTACTGATTCCACGTCCGCCGAAGCGAGACGTAAGTCAAGCGTAGAGGGTCTCGCCGGTTATCGACAGCAGACACCCGACTCCGGGACCAACTACCTGATCCCGGCGATCACTTCGTCGGCAGGTATTCGGCGCACCGGTCGAGCACCGCACGCCGCTTGTCGTCCCACTCATCAGAGGCACGATTGAGCGAAACCCTCTGTTTGCGCGTGATCCGTTCGGCGAGCTTCTCCGAACTGTCGACGAACCCCGACACGTCGTCGACGAGGTCGGTCGGCGCGGCAGGCGAGATCCTCTCGCGGACGACGTCGGCGCCCGTCTCCAGCGTCTCTGCGGCCCAGCGGTCTTCGGATCCGACGGTCTCATACGACTGCTTCTGGTTCAGCACCCTCATGAAGGTGTTGTAGTCGCGGACCATCACGCCTGCGGAGGTGATCACCTGGCGACACACCTGGATCGCGGCCACCCGCTCCACATCTGAACGTTCCGCGGAGGAGACGCCCGACGCGTCCGACGCCGATACGACCGGATCCGGAATCTCACCGGAGCCGTCGGAGCATCCAACCATCAGCATCACACCTGCCGCCAGCACGACGCCGACGACAGCTGCTCGAGCGCCTTTCATGCGACTCCCCCTGGCGTAGACACGAATTGCTTGAGGTTACCGCAGAGTAGAACGTGTGACTGGGCACATCTGCGTCTGAGGACCGTGATTTGGGGCACGATGGGGCCGAGGGTGCGCGAGAATCCTTGGGTACTCGAAACGAATCCGACCGTCACCACCCCGACGGTCATGTGAGAGGCGCGCCGCAGACCATCACGACGCGCTAGAGGAAGATTGGTGGATAAGTGACTGACCTGACCACGAGCACACCGAGCACCGGAGCGCGATCCAGCCGCGTCAAGGTGATTCGCGACGGTGTGGCGTCCTACCTGGCCGACAGCGATCCGTCGGAGACCGACGAGTGGCTCGAATCGTTCGACGCGATGCTCAGCAACGCGGGACCCGAACGGGCGAGATACCTGATGCTTCGGATGCTCGAGCGCGCGGACGACAAGCGAGTCGTCCTGCCACAGCTGACGTCAACCGATTACGTCAACACCATCCCCACGGACTTGGAACCGGACTTCCCGGGCGACGAGGACATGGAGCGCCGGTTCCGCGCATACATCCGGTGGAATGCTGCGGTCATGGTCCACCGCGCCCAGCGTCCTGGGATCGGCGTCGGCGGCCATATCTCGACGTACGCGTCGTCAGCATCGCTCTACGAGGTCGGCTTCAACCACTTCTTCCGCGGTCTGGACCATCCAGGTGGCGGCGACCAACTGTTCATTCAGGGCCACGCTTCCCCCGGCATCTACGCGCGCGCCTTTCTCGAGGGTCGCATCGACGAGCACCGCATGGACGGATTTCGACAGGAGCACAGCCACGCCGGGTTGGGCGGCGGCCTCCCGTCGTATCCGCATCCGCGTCTGATGCCTGAGTTCTGGCAGTTTCCGACAGTTTCGATGGGCATCGGCCCGATGAACGCCATCTACCAGGCTCGATTCAACAAGTACCTTCACCTCAACGGCATCAAGGACACGTCACAGCAGCACGTGTGGGCGTTCCTCGGCGACGGCGAGATGGACGAACCCGAGTCGCGCGGACTCGCGCAAGTCGCAGCGTCCGACCATCTCGATAACCTGACGTTCGTCGTCAACTGCAACCTGCAGCGCCTCGACGGCCCGGTCCGCGGAAACGGAAAGATCATCCAGGAACTGGAGTCGTTCTTCCGGGGCGCAGGCTGGAACGTCATCAAGGTGGTCTGGGGGCGCGAGTGGGACAACCTGCTGCACGCCGACCAAGACGGCGCCCTGGTCAACTTGATGAACAAGACGTCCGACGGCGACTACCAGACATACCGCGCCAACGACGGCAGTTTCATCCGCGACAACTTCTTCGGTCGAGACCCGCGGACCAAGGAACTCGTCAAGGACTACACCGACCAGGACATCTGGAACCTCAAGCGTGGCGGCCACGACTACCGCAAGATCTTCGCCGCCTACCAGGCCTCGCTGAATCACAAGGGTCAGCCGACGGTCATCCTGGCGCACACGATCAAGGGCTACACGCTGGGCGGGCACTTCGAGGGTCGTAACGCCACCCACCAGATGAAGAAGATGACCCTCGACGACCTGAAGGCCTTCCGCGACACGACGCGCGTTCCGATCTCGGACGCACAGCTCGAGTCCGATCCGTACTTACCGCCCTACTACCACCCGGGCGTCGATTCACCGGAGGCCCAGTATCTGCTCGAGCGTCGGAGCACGCTCGGCGGGTTCCTCCCGCGACGCCACATGACCCCCGAGCCGTTGCATCCCGACACCACGCGCGCTCTCAAGGCGGTCTCCGGCGGCTCGGGCAAGCAGCAGGTCGCCACCACGATGGCGCTGGTCCGCATCTTCAAGGAGTTGATGCGCGACGAGCAGATCGGCAAGCGGATCGTGCCGATCATCCCCGACGAAGCGCGCACCTTCGGCATGGACTCCTGGTTCCCGACCCTCAAGATCTACAACCCGAACGGCCAGCACTACCGTTCGGTCGACGCGGAGCTGATGCTCGCGTACAAGGAGGCCGAGAACGGCCGGATCATGCACGAGGGCATCAACGAGGCAGGCTCCACCGCGTGCTTCACGGCGGTCGGCACGTCCTACGCCACGCATAACGAGCCCATGATCCCGCTGTACATCTTCTACTCGATGTTCGGCTTCCAGCGGACCGGCGACGGCCTGTGGGCTGCGGCCGACCAGATGGCCAATGGATTCGTGATCGGCGCGACTGCAGGCCGCACGACGCTCACCGGTGAGGGGCTGCAACACGCGGACGGTCACTCGCATCTGATCGCCGCCACCAACCCGGGCGTCGTCGCATACGACCCGGCGTTCGCGTACGAGCTCGCGCACATCGTCGACGACGGTCTGCGCCGCATGTACGGCCCGGAACCGGAGAAGGTGTACTACTACCTCACGGTCTACAACGAGCCCATCCACCAACCGGCCGAGCCCGCGGACCTCGACGTGGCCGGCGTCCTCAAGGGCATCTACCTGCATCGTCCGGCCGAGGGCGAGCACGAGGAGAAGGCGGGAATCCTCGCCTCCGGTATCACCATGAACGACGCGCTCGAAGCTCAGCGGCTGCTCGCCGCCGACTGGAACGTGGGAGCCGACGTGTACTCGGTGACGTCATGGAACGAACTCGCTCGCGACGGAATCGCTTGTGACCGTGAGGAACTGCGTGAAGGCACCGTCCGGACGCCGTACGTCACCGAGGTGCTGAGCCAGCGTCCCGGACCGTTCGTCGCGGCATCGGATTACATGCGTGGCGTCCAGGAGCAGATCCGCGCCTACGTACCCGGCACGTATCTGACACTCGGCGCGGACGGCTTCGGGTTCTCCGACACGCGATCGGCTGCCCGCCGGTACTTCAACATCGACGCGGCGTCGATCGCCGTCGGCGTGCTCGTCGCCCTGGCGCGGGACGGAAAGATCGACCGCTCCGTCGCATCGGACGCCGCCACGAAGTACCAGATCACCGATCCGACGGCTGCCCCGGTGTCCACCGCCGACCCCGGCGTCGCCTGATCTGCAGTCGCGACCGACACGACGCCGCCACCGGGATCCGCTGGCGGCGTCGTACCTCCTGGCCGGGGTCCTGCACTGCGCGCGACCCTCGCACCGGGCCATCAGCGTTACATTGGTGACGTGTCCGACCAACCGCTGAAGTCCACCCGCGCAACCGACGTGTTCGCCGACAAAGGTGCGCACGTACCGGCGCCGGCGACGGTGCACGATGCACTGCCCGATACGTTGTTGCGTCGAATGAAGCAGTACAGCGGCCGCTTGGCGACTGAAGCCGTGCACTCGATGTCCGACCAGCTCCCCTACTTCAGCGAGCTCGACGCAGCGCAGCGCGCGAGCGTCCAACTCGTCGTACAGACGGCAGTCGTCAACTTCGTCGAATGGATCCAGGACCCCGAAGGCAACGTGAGGTTCACAGTGCAGGCCTTCCAGGTGGTCCCCCAGGACTTGGCCAGGCGCATCACCCTCCTGCAGACCGTCGAGATGGTCCGTGTCGCGATGGAGTTCTTCGAGAAGTGGCTCCCGCTCCTCGCTCGCAACGATGCCCAGCTACGTGCACTCACCGAGTCGGTGCTCCGATACGGCCGCGAGATCGGATTCGCCGCGGCAGCGATCTATGCCGCGGCCGCCGAGTCGCGCGGGGCGTGGGACTCGCGAATGGAGGCGCTCGTCGTCGACGCCGTCGTCCGCGGCGACGACGACGCGCAACTCCTCTCCCGCGCGGCCGCACTGAACTGGCCGAGCGACTCGCCTGCGACGGTGATCGTCGGAACCCCTCCGCCCGAGCAGAACGTGTCGGTACCGATCGCCATCCACACCACCGCGAAGCAGTACGACCGTGCGACGTTGTCCGTGGTGCAGGGCAGCACTCTCGTCGCCATCGTCGGCGGTTCACTGCGCCAATCGGATCGATTCCTCACTGACCTCCTGGAACACTTCGCCGACGGTCCCGTCGTGATCGGGCCGACCACCGCGAACCTCACCGCCGCTCACGCGTCGGCTGTGGAAGCCCTCGCCGGTGTGCGCGCGGTGACCGGCTGGCAGAGCGCCCCCCGCCCGGTCTACAGCTCCGATCTGCTCCCCGAGCGCGCATTGAGCGGCGACGCCGACGCCGTTCGAATGCTCATCGATTCGCTCGTCACTCCCCTCGGCGGCGACAACGACACCCTGATGGGCACCCTCGAGTCGTACCTCGATGCGGGCGGCTCCATCGAGTCGTGCGCGCGCAAGCTTTACATCCACCCCAATACTGTTCGATACCGACTAAAAAAAGTGACCGACGTCACGGGTCGTGATCCAAGTAACCCCCGAGACGCCTACATCCTTCGAGTGGCCCTGACTGTCGGTCGGTTGACTCATTTTCAGCAAGAATCGCATTAAACAGCCACGTGAGTCACATGCGTTACACATTGCGTGAGAAAGATCCGCACGTCCGGTACGTTTTCACCCAGGCGGTAACGGATAACGGGCCGATGACGATGAAGGTGCCACTCGCGACACTTTTGTAGGAAACCTACAAATTTCATGGCCAAGGTTCATACGACTCAACACCCACACCGAGGGCCTTAAGGGTGTTCGCTTAGTCACGTGCTTGCGATGCTTGCGCCCGGACAGGGCTCTCAGAAACCCGGAATGCTCGCCGAATGGCTCGAGCTTCCGGGAAACCGTGACCGTGTGGCCGCGTGGTCGGAGACGACTGGACTCGATCTCGCGCGTCTCGGAACCACTGCGACAGCCGAGGAGATCACCGACACCGCGGTGACCCAGCCGCTCGTCGTCGCCGCCACACTGCTCGCCTTCGACGAACTGACCCGTCGCAACGGCCCGCTCCCCGCAGACACCGTCGTGGCAGGCCATTCGGTCGGCGAACTCGCGGCTGCAGCCATCACCGGCGTGATCACCCCGGACGAGGCGGTCCGCCTCGCGGGCATCCGCGGCAGCGAGATGGCCAAGGCATGCGCGATCGAGCCAACCACGATGGCCGCTGTCCTCGGTGGCGACGAGAGCGCTGTCCTCTCGCATCTCGCGGAACTCGACCTGGTACCGGCGAACCGGAACGCCAAGGGTCAGATCGTCGCTGCGGGCTCGGCCGGGGCGATCGACGAATTGGCCGCGAACCCGCCGGAGAAGGCTCGGGTCCGTAAGATCGCCGTCGCTGGCGCCTTCCACACCGAGTACATGGCTCCGGCACAGGAGGCCGTGGCCTCTGCTGCCGCCGAGATTACCCCCGCGGACCCGACACACACCCTGTTGTCGAACTCCGACGGCCAGCCCGTCGGCGACGGCGCCCTCGCGCTCAAGAAGCTCGTCACCCAGGTGACGAGCCCTGTGCGGTGGGACCTGTGCTCGCAGATCATGCTCGCCACCGGCACCGACGCACTCGTCGAACTCGCGCCGGCCGGAACCCTCGTCGGTATCGCCAGGCGCGAACTCAAAGGCGTGCCCTCGCGCGCCGTCAACGTCCCCGCAGATCTGGAGGACGTCCCAGGACTTGGATAGCGGTCGGGCAACCCCCGGCCACCGGAGAGTCGATCATCGACTTGTCCAACAGCGAACCCGCTGATCTCCGGAAAACACGCAACGCAATACGAACTAGAAGGGAGCCACACCGTGGCTGCAACTCAGGAACAGCTCGTCGCCGGCATCGCCGAGATCATCGAAGAGGTCACCGGTATCGAGCCGTCGGAGGTCACCCTCGAGAAGTCCTTCGTCGACGACCTGGACATCGACTCGCTGTCGATGGTCGAGATCGCCGTTCAGGTCGAGGACAAGTACGGCGTCAAGGTTCCCGATGAGGACCTCGCCGGACTGCGCACCGTCGGCGACACCGTCGCCTACGTCCAGAAGCTCGAGGCCGAGAACCCGGACACCGCTGCTGCCATCGCCGCCCAGATCGAGGCGAGCCAGTCCTGATGACCGAGCTGCGTGACTTTTCCACTCGCGGTGGGGAGTTCCCCAGCGTCGTGGTGACCTCAATGGTCGCCACGACGTCACTGGGCGCCGACCTGGACACGACCTGGGAAAATCTCGTCGCCGGTAAGTCCGGCATCCGCGAGCTCACCGACGAGTACGTCGGCAAGTACAACTTGCCGGTCAGTATCGGCGGCAAGCTGGTCGAGGATCCGACCCAGGAGGTCACCCGCATCGAGGCACGCCGCATGGCGTACGTCGAGCGGGTCTCCCACATCATGAGCAAGCGTCTGTGGGCGCAGGCCGGCGAGCCCGAGGTCGATCGCGACCGTCTCGCCGTCGTGCTCGGCACCGGGATGGGCGGAGCCGACGCGATGATCGACGCCGACAACGCCATCAAGACAACCGGCAACTACCGCAAAGTGTCGCCGCTCGCGGTGTCGATGACGATGCCGAACGGCCCCGCGGCCGTCGCAGGCCTCAACGTCGGCGCGCGCGCAGGCGTCATCACCCCGGTCTCTGCCTGCTCGTCGGGCGCCGAGGCCATCGCCCATGCCTGGCGGCACATTGTCTTCGGTGATGCCGACATGGTGGTGTGCGGCGGCGTCGAGGGACACATCGACGCGGTGCCGATCGCAGCGTTCTCGATGATGCGCGCCATGAGCACCCGCAACGACGACCCGGCAGCGGCGTCGCGTCCGTTCGACAAGTCGCGTGACGGCTTCGTCTTCGGTGAAGCCGCCGCGATGCTGATCGTCGAACGCGAGGACCACGCCAAGGCGCGCGGCGCTCATATCCACGCCCGACTTCTGGGCGCGGGCATCACGTCCGACGGCTTCCACCTGGTTGCTCCGGACCCGTCCGGTCAGGGAAATGCGCGGGCGATGACTCGTGCGCTGCAGACTGCGGGGCTCGCGAAGTCGGACATCTCGCATGTGAACGCACATGCGACGTCCACTCCGATCGGCGACACAGCCGAGTCGGAGGGTATTCAGGCGGCCGTGGGCAATCATGCCGCCATCTACGCGCCGAAGTCGGCGCTGGGACACTCGATCGGCGCTGTCGGTGCTCTCGAAGCGGTCCTAACGGTCAAGTCGGTGGAAGAGTCTGTCATTCCGCCGACATTGAATCTCGAAGAACTCGACCCGGAGTGCGGCGACATCGACGTCGTGCACGGGGAGGCTCGACGCGGCCAGATCGACTACGCGCTGAGCAACTCGTTCGGATTCGGAGGACACAACGTCGCTTTGACGTTCGGTCGCTACTGATTCACCTCCCCCGCAATAGGAGTAAACCGATGACCACACTGGCACCCATCCCCGGCCGTGAGGAAGCGACGGATCCCCGTGACCCGCTGCTTCGGTTGACGACATTCTTCGACGAGGGCACCGTCGAGTTGCTGCACGCCCGCGACAGATCGGGAGTGCTGGCAGCCGTCGGTGAGGTCGACGGTGTCCGCACCGTCTCCTATTGCACTGATGGCACCGTGATGGGCGGTGCCATGGGGGTGGTCGGTTGCGCTCACATCGTGAACGCGATCGACACCGCCATCGCCGAGCAGGCGCCGGTCGTTGCCATCTGGCATTCGGGCGGTGCCCGGCTCGCCGAAGGCGTCGAAGGACTGCACGCTGTCGGCGGAGTGTTCGAGGCCATGGTGCGCGCGTCCGGCTACGTACCGCAGATCTCCGTGGTCGTCGGGTTCGCGGCAGGCGGGGCCGCGTACGGTCCGGCCTTGACCGACGTCGTCATCATGGCGCCAGAGGGACGGGTCTTCGTCACCGGTCCGGACGTCGTCAAGTCGGTGACCGGTGAGAGCGTCAGCATGGAAGACCTGGGCGGCCCGCACACGCACGGCAAGCGCTCCGGCGTCAGCCACATCACCGCCGACTCCGAGGCCGACGCGTACTGGCGTGCCCGGCGTCTCGTCAGCACGTTCTCCCAGCAGGGAGACGTCGATCTGGCCCGCGCCGTGGCGGGCGACAGCGACATTCGCGCTCTCCTGCCCGAATCGAACCGTCGCGCCTACGACGTCCATCCAATCGTCGAGGCCGTTCTCGACACCCAGCACGCCGCGGATGGTGTCACCGAGATCTCGACGTTCGAAGAGATTCAGGCCAAGTGGGCGCCCAACATCACGATCGGCCTCGGACGGCTCGGCGGACGCTCGGTGGGCGTCATCGCCAACAACCCGCTCCGCATGGGCGGCTGTCTGAACTCCGAGGCGGCCGAGAAGGCCTCCCGTTTCGTGCGCATGTGCGACGCGTTCGGCGTTCCGCTCGTCGTCCTGACGGACGTCCCCGGTTACCTTCCGGGCGTCGGCCAGGAGTGGAACGGAGTCGTCCGACGCGGAGCGAAGCTCCTGCACGCGTTCGCCGAGTGCACGGTTCCTCGTGTCACCCTGGTGACCCGCAAGATCTACGGCGGCGCCTACATCGCCATGAACTCGCGTGCGCTCGGCGCGACGGCCGTGTTCGCCTGGCCGGGCTCCGAGGTCGCCGTCATGGGCGCGAAGGCCGCTGTCGGCATTCTGCACAAGAAGACGCTCGCCGCCACTCCCGAGGACGAGCGTGAGGCTCTCCACGAACGTCTGGCCGTCGAGCACGAGCAGATCGCCGGCGGTGTGGGACGCGCCCAGTCGATCGGCGTGGTCGACGAGGTCATCGATCCCGCCGCGACCCGCAGCCGTATCGCCGAAGCGCTCGCGGCCGCTCCCGCGCGCCGCGGACGCCACAAGAACATCCCGCTCTAGGGCGACGGGCAACCACTCAATTCAACGACGGCCGCTCACTTCGACGTCGTTCGCTCATCTCCGGAGGTGAGCGAACGGCGGTGAGGTGAGCGCCCGACACATTCGACAACAAATAGAACTAGCGCAACACGCACCTCACAAGGCATAATCTCTAACAGCGGTGTGCTATCCGATTCGACGCGGTGCCTTGGGGAAGACGTTCCTCGTCGAACCGGAGGTGAATGACCAGTGCGCAATCTCAACCAGTTTGCGGACCTGACGACAGGCGTGGTGTACATCCACGCCTCTCCCGTCGCGCTGTGCCCGCATGTGGAGTGGGCACTGTCGTCGACGCTGAACGCGCGCGCCGATCTCAAGTGGTCGGCGCAGAACGCGGAGCCCAGTCGTATGCGGGCGACGGTCGATTGGACCGGCCCTGTCGGGACCGCCGCGCGTCTCGCATCCGCGCTGCGCGAATGGCCCGGTCTGGCATACGAAGTGACCGAGAACGCGAGCGAAGGCGTCGACGGCGAGCGATTCAGCCACGTCCCCGGCCTCGGCCTCTGGCGCGGGTCGACCGGTGCGAACGGCGACGTGATCATCGGCGAGATGCAACTGCGGGCCATGATGGACAACCAACCCGACAGCGCGGGCTTGGCCGCCGAGCTCGACACGGTCCTGGGCACCGCGTGGGACGAAGCGTTGGAGAACTACCGCATGGGCGGTGCGGGAGCCGAAGTCACCTGGTTGCATCAGCGCGTCGGCTGATCACTCCCGGACGTCGACCAACGCCTGGTCGCGTTCGGCGCGGAGGATGTGTGTAATCCGCGACCCCACAGACTCGATAGTGAGCAGAACCGCGCACATGATCGAGATGGTCCCGGGGACGAACACGAGCATGTCGTCGATCCGATCCCAGGCCGCCGGACTCCACAGCGCCACCCAGGTCAGCATCAATGCGATGACTGTCGACAGTTCGCCGAGGAACGTCAGGACGACAAATGTGAGCGCGGCCTTCCGGTGCCGCCGAACAGCCTTGCGGGAGAAGTGGAAGTTCGCAGCCACGGCGAGCAGAAGCACGGCGAACAGCGAGAGAAGAAGGCCGAGATCATCGGCCGTCAGTGACCGCACGGCACCGTCCTAATCGGTATGTGAATCCAGTTCGTCCAGTATGCCCTGGTTGAACTCGCTCCACAGCGGCTTCGCCCACGTCCCGAACGGCCGGTCGGTCACCACGACGCAGGCGGAGCGACGATCGGGGTCCACCCACAGGAATGTCCCCGACTGGCCGAAGTGGCCGAACGTCGACGCCGAGTGCGACGGCGCCGTCCAGTGCCGCGCTTTGTCGCCCTTGATCTCCGGCCCCAGACCCCAGTCATTCGGGCGGAACTTCCCGTAGCCGGGGACGAAGCCGTCGATGCCCGGGAAATGGACGGTCCTCGCCGCACCTGCGGTCTGCACCGACAGGAGCGTCGGTTCGAGGAGTTCGGCCGCGAACCGGCCGAGGTCGTCCACCGACGCCCGCGCTCCGTGACCCGCCGACCCGGCCAGCACCGTCGACGTCATTCCGAGCGGCTCGCTTACGGCTTGACGCAGATACTCCCCGAACGCGATCCCGGTTTCGGTCGCCACCAGGTCGGCCAGGATCTCATATCCCCGGCTCGAGTAGATCCGCTGCTCACCCGGCCTCGCCTGGACCTCGCCGGTGTCGAAGGCGATCCCCGATGCGTGCGCCAGCAGATGCTCCACGCACGCGCCGGGCGGTCCGGCCCGCGTCGCGAGATCGATCGCCCCCTCTTCCACCGCGACGAGCACGGCGTGGGCAGCGATCAGCTTGGTCACCGAAGCGAGCTCGAACACGCGGGCGGTGTCGCCGAACGTGTCTCCGGAGCCACTCGCCGTGACGAGTGCGCCTGCCACGTTGTCGACGGGCCATGACTCCAATTGCGCCAGTGCCTTCACGGTACCGACGTTACCCAGACGATGCAGCGAAGACGATGCGAGGCCCACCGCTCGGCGGGCCTCGCATCGTTCGTCGGTCAGGACACCTCGCCCGACCGCCTCCATCCACTACTCAGCGATCGGCATCCGTGTACCGAATGACGCCGCGGATATTGCGGCCCTCGAGCATATCGGTGTAACCCTCGTTGATCTGGTCGAGCGTGTACTCGCGGGTGATCATATCGGCGATGTTGAGCTTGCCGATCTTGTACATCGACAACAGATTCGGGATGTCGAGCTTCGGGTTCGCGCCGCCGAAGATGGAGCCCTGCAGGTTCTTCTGCAGCAGAGTCAGCATGGACAGGTTCAACGTGACTTGATTCTCCACCATGTTGGCCATACCGGTGAGAACGCACGTGCCGTTCTTAGCGGTGATCGACAGCCACGTGTCGACGTCCTTGCCGAATACCTCGCCGACCGTGACGATGACCTTCTGGCACATGCCCCACTCGGTGGCGTTGCCGATCTCGTTCATGGCCTCCTCGACGGACGCGAACGCATGGGTCGCGCCGAACTTGAGCGCCTGTTCGCGCTTCCATTCGACGGGATCGATGGCGAACACGTTCCGCGCGCCCGCGATGACGGCGCCCTGCAGTGCCGCCGTGCCGACTCCGCCGACACCGATGATCGCAACGTCTTCACCTGGACGAACGTCGCCGCTGCGGGTGGAAGAACCGTAACCGGTGGGGATGCCGCAGCCACAGAGCGCGGCGATCTCAAACGGAATGTCCTTGTCGATCTTCACCGCGGACGCTTCGTGGACCACCATGTACGGCGAGAAGGTTCCCAGAAGCGTCATCGGGTAGACGTTCTCTCCGTCCGCGGTGTGAATGCGGAAGGTGTTGTCGGAGACCGCTTCGCCCTGCAGGAGCATGGCACCGAAGTCACAGAGATTGGCTACGCCGGCCTTACAGGACTTACATTTGCCGCACGACGGTATGAACGACAGGACCACATGGTCGCCGACCTCGAAATCAGTGACGCCGTCACCGATTTCTTCGACGACTCCCGCGCCTTCGTGCCCACCGAGGATCGGGAAACCGGCCATGGGGATTCCGCCGGTCATCAAGTGATGGTCCGAGTGGCACATGCCCGCGGCTTCCATTCGGATCTTGATCTCATGGGGTCTCGGGTCACCGATCTCGATCTCTTCGATCTTCCACGGCTGGTTGAGCTCCCGCAGGAGCGCGCCCTTCGTCTTCACCTTCACAACCTCGCTTCGCCTGAATCGGCTACGTCAGATCACTAATGTTTGCGCGCGGCTTCGCGCTCCCTTTGTGAGGGTAGTCAGCTGAGACGAAAATTGGAACACGTTTCAGAAAGAAATCTAGAACGTGTTCCAATTCGCCTCGCGGCAGTGGACCACCGGCGTCGTGCTACCCCTTGAGGCCCTCGTCCTTGCTCCCGTACTCGGCTCGCAGAGTCGGCTTGACGACCTTGCCGCCCGCGTTGCGCGGCAGCTCAGAGACGACGACGACATCCTTCGGGTGCTTGAAACGCGCCAGGTTCTCGTTCAGGTACGGTTCCAGATCCTCAATGGTCAGGTCGTCGACCCCCTCAGCGAGTACGACCACGGCCACCGGCACCTCACCCCACTTATCGTGGGCGCGACCGATGATCGCCGCCTCGGCGATCCCGGGGTGCCCGTACAGGACGTTCTCGACCTCGGCGCAGTAGATGTTCTCTCCGCCGGAGATGATCATGTCCTTGGCCCGGTCCACGACATAGAGGAAGCCCTCCTCGTCCTCGCGGACGAGGTCGCCCGAGTGGAACCAGCCGCCGTGGAAGGCGTCGGCCGTCCCTTGTGGGTTCTGCCAGTAACCGGACATCATGTTGGGGCCGCGGTACACGATCTCACCAATGTCACCTCGCTTCACGTCGTTCATCTCGGGGTCGACGATCCGCGCGGTGACACCTGGGACCACTCGCCCGATGGAGCCGATCTTGCGCAGCGCGTCCTTGCCTTCGAGAACGCAGGTGATCGGCGACATCTCGGTCTGACCGAAGACCGCGATGTTCAGCGCGTCTGGGAATGTCTCGTTCATCGCTGTGAGAACAGTGTCAGACGCGGGTGCAGCGCCCCACGAGATGACACGCAGGTTGAGTGTGCGCGGCTTGGCCTGCTGCGCGGCACACACGGCCTGCCACTGCGCAGGCACCAGGAAGATCGACGTAGTGCCCTCCCGCTCGAGAGTGTCGAGCATGTCGTCGGGGTCGAACGCACCGAGCGGGTGGATCACCGAGAGCGCCCCGATATAAATCAACGGGGTCATCGCACCGAGGCCTGCGATATGGAACATCGGCGCAACGCACGACCCGATGTCCTCAGCGCTCGTACTCAACGCCTGCAGCGTGTTCAACGCCTGCGCCTGCAGATTCTGATGGGTGAGCATCGCCCCTTTGGGCTTTCCCGTGGTGCCGGAGGTGTACATGATCAGCGCGACGGTGTCCTCCGGGATGTCGATCTCCGGTAGATCCGACCCGTCTTCGGCGACGAGCGCCTCGTAGTCGAGATGGCTGTCGTTCTGCGCCCCGCCGACGACGATCGTGTGGTCGATGGCGCCGGTGCCGCTGACCACGGCGTCGGCGAGCGGCGCGAGCATCGTCTCGGTGACGATGAGCTTGGCGCCCGAATCCGAGACGAGAAAGCCGACCTCCGGGGGCGTCATACGAATGTTGACCGGGACCGGGATCGCCCCGATGAGATTGGCGGCGAGGACGGTCTCGACGTACTCGCTGCGGTTGAGCATCAAGATGAGGATTCGGTCGCCGAACTCGACGCCGCGACGATGCAGGGCGGCCGCGAGGGCGTGCGTGCGCTCGTCGAGCTCGCGCCACGTCGTGGTCGCACCGAGGAACCGCAGGGCTCCGCTGTCCGGGATCATCGTCGAGTGGCGGCGGACCTGATTGTTCCAGTGGTTGCGGCGAGAGCGCAGCGGCTCGGTGTTCAGGGCGAAGCCCAGGGCGTCGGTCATGGGGTACTCCTCGGTGTTGTGCGCGGCGCGCGGACTCTTCGGTCGGGGTCGATGCAAGCGGTCAGCGGTCGCCGAATCCGGTGAGCGCTCGGTGGAATTCGGAAGACTGCAACAGACGCGTCTGCCCGGCGATCTCACGGTCGATCGCATCGTCGTAGTCGGCCAACGCGTGCGCGTCGAGCGCCTCCTTGGTGACAGCGAGCGCCGTCGGCGACTTACGCAGAAGCCGGGACACCGCGCGGTCGACCAGGGTTCCTAGACCCGCTTCGTCATCGGCTACAGCGGTGAGAAGACCGGCGTCGTAGGCTTCACGAGCGGGCAGCTTCTCCCCCAGCAACGCCATCGCGTTGGCGCGGGCACGTCCGAGCGATGCGGTGAACAGCGCGGTGGCTCCGCCGTCGGGCATCAGACCGATGTTGACAAATGCCAGCAGAAAGTACGACCGCGCCGTCGCGTAGACCAGGTCGGCCGCTACGGCCAGCGACGCGCCGATTCCGACGGCAGGTCCGTCGACCGCGGCGATCACCGGCACAGTCAGCGAACGGAACGCGCCGATGAGATGGGAGCCGTTCTCGATGATGGCACGCGCCTGCGTCTCATCGAAACCGCCGCTGGCCGCCGCATCGGTGGCCATCCCGGCGACATCCGCCCCCGCACAGAATGATCCGCCACGGCCCGCGACGACTACGACGCGGACGTCGGAGCGGTCGGCCCACTGGCCGCACAGTTCGATGAGACGGGCCGACGCTGCTCCGTCCAGAGCGTTCATCTGCCCGGGACGATCGATCTCGATGCGCGCGACACCGTCGTCGTCGATACCGTCCCACACTCCGTCTACATGTCGGGTCTCGCCGATCATCACACCTCGTATCGGATACGTGCCGTTTGTGAATTGCCAACACCGTACCATCGAGAGTGACCGAGGTCATGCGAATGCTCGTTAACTTGATTCAACCATAAGTGATCTTCACGTGCCATTATGTGACGAATCGTCATTCCGAGTCATGTTTACCCGCCATTCGATACGATGTCCGACTATGACCGCTCGGACACCGTTGGACGACGCCGTGGGCCGATCTCGCACTCGCCGCACCGACCGGCGCGAGATCGTCTTACGGACCGCGTCCGAGGTGTTCGGCGTGCGCGGGTATGCAGGTACTCGTCTCACCGACATCGCTTCTGAGGTCGGCATCTCCACACCCGCTCTGTACCGACACTTCTCGACCAAGTACGAGCTGTTCGCCGCCGCTGTTGACCGACAGTCGACCGATGTCGATTCCGCGATCTCTGCGGTCCCCCGTCACGACGAGCCGAGGCACGAACTGGCGGCGGTTCTCGCCGCGTTCACCGACACCGTGATGGAGCACCGCCGGGGCGGAAATCTGTACCGCTGGGAACGACGCGTCCTCGACGATGCCGATCGCACCCGCACCCGCGAGGTCCGCATCCGCCTGCACCGCCGACTGCGAATGCTGATCGAGACCGCCCGACCCACCCTCGACCGCCCGACTGCCGACCTGCTCGCCGTCGCTGCACTGTCGATCGCGGCCAGTCCGGCGACACATCGGATCGCGATGGGTCGACGTGCCGCGACCGAACTGGTTTCGACCGCAGCGGTCGCGCTCATCGGCGTCGAGCTTCCCGATCCCGCACCGGTGTTCGCGCACCCGCCGGGCCTGACCCCGATCGGACGTCGCGAGTCGATCCTCGCTGCATCCGTAGCGTTGTTCGCAAGGCAGGGTTTCCACGAGGTGACGGTCGAAGACATCGGCGCAGCGGTCGGCCTCCCCGCATCCGGCGTGTACCGCCATTTCGAGTCAAAAGCAGCCATTCTCGCAGCAGCGTGCTGGCGGACCGCCGACCGGACGACCGACGCGGTCGCCGTTGCCCTGTCACAGGCGCAGACCCCGCGCGATGCTCTGGTCGAATTGACAAGCCGTTACAGCGCGCTGTGCGTGGACGACCCCGACATCATGGCGGTCTATCTGTCGGGAGCCGGCGCACTCGACGACAACGACCTGCGCGCGTTGCGTCGCCAACAACGGACGACGGTCGACGAGTGGGCCACATGGGTGGTGCGTGCACGACCCGAACTGACGAGTGCCGCCGCACGCTATCTGGTGCACGCAAGCCTCAATCTGGCAAGCGATCTGGTCACTGGCCGACCCGGCGTCGATGCACCGACCGTCGCGGCAGTGTCGGCCGCGGTGCTACTCGGCGAAAGCGGCGCAGGCGCTGCCGGGTAGAACTCCCCGAGATCAGACCACTTCAAAGTCGGAGACGAGCCACTTCCCGTCGTCCTGGCTGAGCGTGAGCTTCACTCGCGACTCGTACGCGCCATTGCCTTCGCCGAGCGCAGGGGCCTGCGGACTGGTCACTGTGTTGTCGAGCGCCACGAGCACAACGGCTTCATCGGCTCCTATCGACACGATGCCCGCTGTCTGGGCACTCCCCTTCGACGAGGCGTGGGCGGCGTCGTTCGCTGCGCGCGCCTGCTGCGACGACTTGATGTAGGTGTCGGCGAACTCGGGCGTGGAGATCGCGCGGATCCGTCGGTCGAGATCGTCGTACTTTCCCGTCTCGTACGTCAGCATCTGAGCCGCGTACGATTTGGCGTCCCGCAGCGCGCCCGCACGGTCGAGATCATCGGAGTCGTCAGAACTCGACCCGAACGCCAGGTAAGCCAACACGGCGGCGGCCACCGCGAGGACCACGACCGTGGCGATCAGCGATGGAACCAGCGCACCGGTTCGGTGCATGCCGAGAACAACTGCCCCCTCTGCTCCGGAGTCCCCCGGCACCGACGATTCCTTCTTCTCCGACTTCCGCGACTCCTCGGCACGGATCTTCGCACGCTCAGCCCGGTTCGCCGCGAGAAAGTCGTCGTCGTCAGGTGCGGTCGGATCGTCGCCGGTGGTGGAAGACATGCGCCCCAATGTAGTGCCAACCATCGCCGTCAGATGCACTGAACTCCGTTCGATTCTCGACACCGCGTTCGTCGCCCTCAGTCGATCCGGGACTGTCCAGGCGTTTTGCACCTGCCGGGACCAATAGGCTAGAGTTTCAAACCGGTTCGGAAAGAGCAATCCCCCATAGCTCAACGGCAGAGCACTCGACTGTTAATCGAGCGGTTATTGGTTCGAATCCAATTGGGGGAGCAAGCAGACCCGCTGGCGACAGCGGGTTTTCTGCTTCTCACGCTACCGTTCGAACGTCCGCCCCGATGCCGGGCATTTAAGCCCCGATGCCAGTGGCCCCACACTGTCGGAACTGTCTGAGTCCACTCGGTCCGGTGATCCCGCATGCGCCCCGCGGTGAACGGCTGTTGCATACTGCAAGTATGAGATCCGGATGGAAGAGCCTGATCGCCGCTTCCGCCGCCTGCGTCCTGATGGCAGCGTCGGCGGCGTGCTCATCGGGCGACGACCGTTCTCAGCCCGACCACGGGTCCACAACGAAGCCTCAGACCAGCGCCGCCGCAGCACTTCTCGAGCCTGCGACGCCTGCGCAGATCGTCGACCGCTTTGTCCAGGCCGGGTTGCCTGCGACAGATCTGCACGATGTCACCGATTCCGAATGTCCGGAGGCGCATTGCATGTCGGCTGCCCAGACAGCCGAGACGACGGTCATGAAGTTCGACCATCCGCGCGACACGATGATGTACTACGCGACTCACCGAGGTGCCTTCGCCATTGCGGACATAGTGATCTCCTTCTCTGGCGACGTCGATGGGGACGCAAGGAAGGCGTACGAACGGCAGACGACACTCGCCGTCCGATAGGCCTGCATGACCAGACGCCCTGTCGACGACACCGGAGAGTCGGCCGGAGGCCTTGTCGGGTTCAGCCTCACCGCGGCGGCCGTCGGCGCCTTGACCGGACTGATCGCCGCGAGCTTCACACTCGTGATCGACCTGTTGTCGCGCCTCCGCGGAGACGCGTCGGCGGGCCGTTATCGATCGGCGCAGGCATGGCGCTCGGACGTGAGGGCCGTCCGTGCAGATCGGTGGGTCGATCGCGACGCTCATCGCTTCTGCAGCGGGATTCGTCGTTGCCAACCCGATCGCCGGCTCGGACACCGACCTCGCCATGCCGGAACTGCACGACCCGCATATGCCCAATGCCGGATGGATCCTGCTCGTCGGCATCGTCACCGGGATGCTGGGAGTCGCATACAACAAAGCGATCATGGCCAGTCCCCGGTTCGCCGATCGCAGCAGACTGCCCGCCGAGGCACGCGGGCTATTCGCCCCGATGCTTGTCCTCGGCGCCGACAGCGGACCGATCGTCGGCCTTATCGCTGCGGGCCTCTTCCCCGCAAGCGCCCCCGACCCCGCAGCCCTGGCATTGATCGGCATGGCCTCGTTCTTCGCTGTGAGCGTTCACGCCCCGGTGACCGGCCTCGTTCTCGCCACCGAACTCACCGGCACCACGAGCCAACTGCCACCGATGCTCGGTGCATGCGCGACCGCCCTCCTCGTCGTCGTGATGGTTCGCTTCCGTGGCATCTACGACATGCTCGCCGCCCGCGCCACAGCGAAATCCACAGATAACAGCATGTCCGTAGCGCGCCCTTCATGAGAATGCATTCGACACACCACCGTCACGCGCCTACTCTGGCCTCCGTGTCCGACCGAGTAACGGGAGCTGATGGCGCGCGCAGCGCCGCTTCCAGATGAGCCCGCCCCGCAGCCGATCCAACGCGATCGGCTGTTGACGCATACCCTCATCACTCCTCTGACGCGAGAAGGTCGTCTTTTCATGCGCACTCCCACTCAACAGCAGATTCTGTCCGCGTTCCGCGGCGCCACCAAGAGCGAGATCGCCAAGGTCACGTTCCCGTTCAACTTCGACGACGTCGACTTCGCCGACCGCGAGTTCTACGGCTGGCGCGACCGCAAGATCCCGCGTCGGGCATATCTCGTCGTCGAGCACGACGACGAGCTCGTCGCATTGATCCTGAACCGGGCCGAAGCCAAACCACGTCGCCGCGCCATGTGCGCGTGGTGCCGGGACGTCGAACTCTCGCACGACGCGATCCTCTACTCGGTACGTAGAACCGGACCCCGCGGACGACGCGGAGACACCATCGGCACGCTCGTCTGTGAAGACCTCGGTTGCCCCAAACGCGCGCGGAAACTCCCGCCCGCCTATCACAAGGGCACCGATCTCACTGCGGTCCGTTCCACGAAGGTCGCCGAGATGTCGCACCGTGTAACGGCTTTCGTGACCGAGGTCCTCTCGACCGACGAGTGACGCCGGGGCCGGGGCGAGGCGTCGAAATACTCTCGTATCCCCTGCCGACGATCATCCTCGGCGCGTGCCGTCCACAACTCGCACACGCGGCGTTGACAGCCGATCCACGGGCGGCCGCCCAGTTGCCGTGCAATGTCGTGGTCAGCGCGGATGGCGGAGATCATGGACCCCGGCATCATGGAAGAGTTCACCGGCACCGCCGGGCTGGGGGCGATCACTGAGGGCGCCCGCACGAGGCTCGCCGGGGTCCTCGACGCGTTGACATCCGCGAAGTAGCCGTCGGCTTGTAGCACCGTGCTGCAGCGGGCCATACGCTCGTGGCGACAGGCTTGAAGCAGTCACGGCCCAACTACAGCGTGCCCGGACGTCTATCAGGACAAGCTGGACAGACTCTTCCGGTCCTTGGCGTCACGCTCGAGTGAGGTGTACCGGACCGCCGCACGCGCGGCCCGTCGCCCGGCACGGGTCGCGCCGAGAGTGGACGCGCTGCGGCCGTATCCGACGAGGAACAGGCCCGGAGCTTTCAGAACGCTCACATCGTCGTCGGCCATCAGAACGCCGCCGCTGCGTTCTCGCACGCCGAGCGGCGCGAGGTGACTCAGTGAAGCGCGGAAACCGGTGGCCCACAGGATCGCGTCGACCGCCTCATGAGTTCCGTCCGCGAAGTCGACGCCGTCGGCAGTGAGGGCACCCAGCGGTCCCCGCGAGACGAGCACTCCCCGATCGATCGCGTCGAGCACCGACGGCGTCGTCGGCAGCCCCGTCTCGGCGACGACACTCCGCGGCCGCAGCCCTGCGCGGGTTCGAGCGGCGACGCGGTTCTCCACGCCGAGTCCGGCTTCGGTGTCGAATGGACACTCGCGCCAACGCGGCTCGGTCCGGGTGGACCACAACGTGTCGACTCCGTTCTCATCGAGGAGTTGCACGAATTGGACGGCTGAGATGCCGCCTCCGACGACGAGCACCCGTCGTCCGAGGAAGTCATCGGGTTCGGTGAAATCGCGGGTGGTGAGCTGCTTTCCGTCGAAGGCACCGCGATACCAGGGCACGTACGGCTGGTCCCAGGTTCCGGTCCCGGAGATGATCGCCCCTGCGAGATACTCCCGGCTGTCGCCTTCCGGCCCCTCGGCGACGACGCGAAACCCAGTCGTGTGCTCGCCATCCATCTCACCTTCTGCGGACTCCACCGACCGAACGCGCCACGGCCGCTGAACGTCGAGGCCCTTGTCCCTCTCGAACCGCCCGTAGTAACGCTTGACCACCTCCCGCGCAGGCTCATCGGGCGCTGCGTCGCCGAGCGAGGAGCCGGGGAGATCGTGCAGGCCGTTGACGTGGTCGAACGTCAAGGCGTCCCATCGGTGACTCCACGCTCCGCCCGGAGTCGGGTTCGCGTCGAGCACTCCGACGTCGATCCCCGGCCGTAGACCCGCACGTACAAGGAAGTACGCGGCAGACAGGCCTGCTTGCCCCGCCCCGATCACGACGACACGCCGCCGCGCACCCTGGCCCGCTGATGGATTCACATCGGTGTCAACTCGTCGGTCCGCCTCGTGATTCCCACGAGTCTCGTCGATCACAATCGTTGCTTCATAATTTGCACCCGTGCAATAATGCACTAGTGCAAAAAGATCAGGTAGGACTCCGCGAGCGGCAACGCGCCGAAACGTTGCGCCGTCTGCACGACGCGGCCATCGACCTCGTTCAGGAGAACGGCCTCCTCGAGACGACGATCAGTGCCATCGCCGATCGGGCAGGCGTTTCTCGTAGGACGTTCTTCAACTACTTCGCGACGAAAGAGGACGCGGTACTCGGAGTGGGTTCGCCGACGATCCCAGACGACGCCGTCGATCACCTCTTCGACAGCCCCGACCAGCTCGAACACGCGGTGCGCGTCGTCTTCTCAGTGGCTTCGAGCGTCCGACACGTAAAGAATCGGCCAGCCGAGCGACGCGAACTGGTCCGATTGCACCCCGAACTCAAGGCGAGGGCCCAGCACTACGCAATCGGCGCCCACGACCTTCTGGCCAAGGCTCTCGCCGAGCGCTACGACGGCGACGAGGCCGACCGGGCATCGGCCCTGCTGCTACTCGCGACGGCGATCATTCGCTTTGCGTACTCCCGAGACCCCGACGCCGCCGACAGCCCCGATTCGTCCTCCCTGGCCGACGCTATCGACATCTTCAAGACAATGATGAAGGACCTCATATGACCTCCGCTGCCGCGTCCGCAGCCAAACCGCCGGACACCGACGACAACCCGACCGGGATGTCCAAGAAGAACGTCATCCTGCTGTTCATCGGCCTGATGATCACGATGCTCCTGGCATCCCTCAACCAGACCGTCCTGTCGACGGCCCTGCCGACAATCGTCGGCGAACTCAACGGCGTCGACCAGATGACGTGGGTCATCACCGCATACATTCTCGCGATGACGATCGTGATGCCGGTCTACGGCCGCATCAGCGACCTCGTCGGACGTAAACCCGCTCTCCTGTTCGCGATCAGCGTGTTCATGGTCGGTTCCGTCGTCGGCGCACTCGCAGGCAACATCCTGTGGCTCATCGTCGGCCGCGTCATCCAAGGCCTTGGCGGCGGTGGCCTCATGATTCTGGCTCAGGCCGCGATCGCCGACGTCGTCTCCCCTCGCGAGCGCGGGCGCTACATGGGCTTCATGGGCGCGGTCTTCGCCGTGGCCTCGGTCGCCGGTCCGCTCCTGGGCGGCTGGCTCACCGAAGGACCCGGCTGGCGCTGGGCCTTCTGGATGAACATTCCACTCGGCGCACTCGCCATCATCGCGACCGTCATTTTCATGCGCCTGCCCAAGCCGCAGCACGCGAACCGTCCGAAGCTCGACTACCTCGGCATGGTCCTCATCGCAGCTGCGACGACGACGCTCGTCCTGATGTGCACGTGGGGTGGCCACACCTACGACTGGCTCAGCCCGCAGATCATCGGTCTCGCCGTCTCGAGCATCGTCCTCGCCGTCGCCTTCGTGTTCGCCGAGAAGCGTGCGCAGATGCCGATCATCCCGATGCAGCTGTTCAGCAACCGGAACTTCACGCTGGTCACGGTCGCCGCCCTCATGGTCGGCATCGCGATGTTCGGCGCCATCGGCTACATGCCGACCTACATCCAGATGGTCACGGGCGTCGACGCCACAGTCGCGGGTCTCTACATGACCCCGATGATGGGTGGACTGCTGATCACATCGGTGATCTCGGGACAGATGATCTCCCGGCACGGTAAGTACAAGCGGTACCCGCTCGCCGGAGCCGTCGTCATCGGCATCGGCCTCGCCCTTCTGTCGTCGATGCATCCGGCCACGCCGAACTGGCAGATGTGCATCTACCTCGGTGTATTCGGCATCGGTCTCGGCCTGATCATGCAGGTCCTCACGCTGATCGTGCAGAACGAGTTCCCCGGCGCGTTCGTCGGCACCGCCACCGCCGCGACCAACTACTTCCGCCAGGTCGGTGCCACGTTGGGTTCGGCGATCGTCGGCTCGATCTTCGCCTCGCGACTCGTGGACCTGTTGACGGAGAACCTCGGCGGCGCCGCCGACAAGCTGGGCGGCTCGGGCGGTGGACAGAACAGTCTGACCCCCGCACTCGTCGACTCGCTCCCCGAGCAGCTCCGGATTCCGATCGTCGAGTCGTACAACGACGCCCTCCTGCCGATCTTCTTGTTCTTCGTACCGCTCGCGGTGGTCGCGCTCATCGCACTTCTGTTCGTCGACGAGCGTGCCCTGTCGACCAAGGTCCGTGGGGAAGCCGAAGCGGAAGGCATTGGCGAAGGCCAACTGCTCCCCGAGCCGTTCCGGGTCCCGGAGCACGACGACGAGACGACCTCTGCACAATCACCGGACGCCGAACGCGCTCTGCGCTGACGAGTCCGACCCCGTCTGATCGAGCGCAGAAACCCTGCGCTCGATCAGACGGGGTCACGCGACCGCGAGAGCGTCGACTGGGGTGACCGCGACGGCACGGCGACTCGGCGGGAGCGACGCCGCGACGACGAGCGCCACAGTGCAGGCCACGATCGCAGCGAGAGCGGGCAGGGGCAGTCCGATGACAAATCCGTCGGTCGTGGAGCCGATCAACGATTGTGCGCCGACCGAGCCGAGGACGATGCCGAGCAGGAGTCCGAACACCACAGCCGTGCCGCTGAGCGCCACCGATTCGAGCGTGATCATCGATCGGACCTGTTTGGCGGTGAATCCCATCGCCCGCAGCATTCCGATCTCGCGAGTGCGGCCGATGACCGTCAACGACATCGTGGAGACGAAGCCGACGGCCGCGATGACCGCCGAGATCGCGATCATCGCGATCAACACGCTCGAGGTCACAGACAGCACCTGCTCGGCCTGGCGGACGTCGTCGGGGGTCATTCCCTCCCAACTGTGCACCGACTCGGTGAGTGCCTGCATCCCGCCGGCGATCGTCGTCACCAACGTGACGCCGATCAGCAGCCCGACCGTGGATCGAGTGGTCCGCTGCGGGTCGCTGACGGCATTCTTACGAGCGATCACCGCAGACGGCGAGTTGCCGACCAACCGGCCGACCGCGCCAACCAGACTGGGGACGATCCGTCCCGCACCGAGCATGATGCCGGTCGCGAGAACCGCCGCACCGAAGAAGGCGACGACGAATCCGGCCTGACTGGCCTGTTCACCCAAGTAGCACGCTCCGGCGAGCAGGACCGCTCCGCCTGCGACGGCCACGGCGGCCGCACAATCGCGCAACCACGAACGGGCTACGCGAGCGGTGCGGACCGCGCTCGCCCTCGAGAGCGCCGACCGCGACCCGACGAACGCCGCGGCGACGGCTGTCGCGACCACTGCGATCGCTCCGAACAGCACAAGTGGCGGCAGGACGTCGTAATGCACGCGAGGCAGCGTTCCCCGGCTCACCAGGACCGCGCACAGGATCCACGCGCCCGCGACACCTGTCACGACTCCGGCCGCCGCCCCGACCAGGGCGACCTTCCCGACGGCGCTGACGAGGGAGTCGCGCAACTGCTTGCTGCTCGCACCGACCAGGCGCAATAGACTGAGTTCGCGTCGCCTGCCCGCGATCACGGTGTCGACACCGTTGCTGATGACGACGCCCGAGACGAACAGGGCGATCATGATGAACACGCCAGCCACCACGTCGAGGATCGGTCCCGCGCTGCCACCTTCGGCCTTCGCCACCGCTCCGAGAATGCTCGACGCGCAGACCAGTGTCGTCGAGTACATCGCTGATAACCCGGAGACGACGCCGATGGCGGTCAGTTCACGTAGTGACCCGACTGTCAGTCGAGAGCTCGTCGCCTTCATGCCGCCGCTCCTTGGAGGGTGATGAGCAGGTCGGAGATCTGCCGGGGGTCGAGACCCCGGTACTCACCGACGATCGCTCCGTCGGCCAGCACCAGTATGCGGTCGGCGTACGACGCCGCGACCGGGTCGTGGGTGACCATCGCGATCCCCTGACCGTATTCACGGGCCGCCGTCGTCAACAGCGTCAGCACCTCACGGCTCGTCCGGGTGTCCAGCGCGCCCGTCGGTTCGTCGGCCAGGATGATCGTCGGACGGCCGGCGAGCGCACGGACGATGGCCACACGCTGCTGCTGTCCGCCCGAGAGCTCCGACGGCAGATGGCCGAGCCGGTCACGAAGACCGAGGGAGGTCACGAGGTGGTCGATCCACGCCTCCTGCTCAGCGTCGGGCCGACGCCCGGCGAGGACGAACGGGAGTCTGATGTTCTCCTTGGCGGTCAGTGTGGGCACGAGATTGAACGACTGGAAGATGAAGCCGACTGTGGTGCGTCGAAGAATCGTTCGCGCGGTGTCACCGAGGCCGACGATCGGATTAGCCCCCAACCAGATCTGACCGGCAGTCGCCTCGTCGAGTCCTGCCATGACGTTCATGAGCGTCGATTTCCCCGATCCGGACGGCCCCATCACGGCGGTGAACTCGCGCCGATTGATATCGACGCTGACGTTGCGAAGCGCGTGAATGGGGTTCGCCGGGTCGCCATAGGTTCGAGAGACGTTGCGGAGGGTGACTGCCGCGACGGGCCCGTTGGAAGGAGATCGTGTGTCGGTATGTCCTGTGGAGTTCATGCCACCTAGGTTATGGCTGTGACCTGCACGAACACATCCTTCTACGGGCTGGTTCGGCATACCTCTTCAGATGTACGCGAGAGCTGGTTCAGACAAGGGCGTGCTCGTACGCGTACACCACAAGTTGTACGCGGTCACGCAGGCCCAGCTTGGCGAGGATTCGCGAGATATGCGTCTTGACGGTGGCCTCCGACAAGTATTCGGCCGCGGCGATCTCCCCGTTCGACAGTCCGCGTGCCGCGAAGACGAGGATTTCGCGTTCGCGCGGTGTCAGTTCGCCGTACTCCGGTCCGGGTTCGACCGCCCGACGAGTCCGGTGCCGTTCGAACAACTGTCGGGTGGCCGAGGCTGCGACGACCTGATTTCCGTCGGCGACGGCGCGTACCGAAGCAAGCAAGAAGTCCGGTTGCGCATCCTTCAAGACGAACCCGCTCGCGCCCGCTTCGATGGCCGATGCCGCGGCCTCGTCGACGTCGAACGTCGTCAGGACTAGAATGCGCGGCGCGTCGTCGCCCAACTCGCGCACGAGACCCGATGTCGCGGTGATTCCGTCCACTCCGGGCATCCGCACATCCATCAGGATCACGTCGGGCCGAGCTGTCGAGACCATCGCGTTCAACGCAAGAGCCGATGACTCCTGCGCGACCACCTCGATGTCGGGTTGGCTCTCCAGGATCATCGCGATCCCACCGCGGAACAGCGGCTGATCGTCGACGAGAGCGACGCGGATCATCGGGTGGGTCCTTTCGGATCGGGAACGGTCAGAACCACGAGCCAACCGTCCTGCGTGCTGGTACTCGACAGACGGCCTCCGATATGAGCGGCGCGTTCGGTCATACCGATGATGCCGTGGCGTGCTCCGCCGGGGGCAAGGGGGCGGTCGGCCACGGCGTTACCGACGGTGAGGCGAGCGCCGATCGTCCAGTCGTGGTGAACGATAACGGCCTGGGTGAGGTCTCCGTACTTCAGCGCGTTGGTCAGTGCTTCGGTGAGGACGGCGTGGGCCACTCGGACGGTCACCGGATCGACGTCGTCCGCAGTTCCGGTCTCGTCCGCATCGATGGTCATTCCCGCGGCTCGCATGCGCGCGAACAGTTGATCGCGGTCGGCTCGGCTGACGTCGCCGACACTGTCGGTGCTGCGGAGCTCTTCGAGAACCGTGCGCACGTCGGCGAGCGCTTCGCGGGCGGTGTCGGCGATGACTCCTAGGGCATCGCGCACCGCGTCAGGGTCGGCGTCGAGCGTGTATTTGGCGCCTTCGGCCTGTGCGACGACGACGGCGAGTGAATGTGCGACCACATCGTGCATGTCGCGCGCCAGACGTGACCGCTCGGCCTGTTCGTCGTAGAGGTCGAGGACGCGACGACGTTCCAGTTCGGCTATCGTCTCACTCACCTCGGCGGCGGCAACGCTCCGACGCTGGTAGCCGACGAAACCCGCCGTCCATCCGCCGACCACCACGACGGCGGTCAGGACCACTCCGAATGCGGTGCCCCACACGACGGAGCCGCCCCCGAGCGCGATGTCTCCGTACCCATGCGGGAGAACCGCGCCCGCAATGATCGAGCCGACCACGGCGACCGCGAACGATCCCCGTCGGACCCTACGGTCGGGGTGGCCTCCCGCGGTGAAGAACATCGGCGCGTACATCACCGACAGCGCGGTGACGTGAACCGACGCGACCTGCACGACGGCCGAAGCGACCGCTGCCGTCATCATCACGCTCGGTGCGAAACGGCGGGCGGCGAGTGCGAGCGTGATGAGCCCGCCCGCCACATACATCGCAGCACCGAGACCCGAGTTCGATACGACAACCACGAAGCCGACGAACGCCGCGACCACCAGGTCGAACGCGACCGCCGAACGGCGCAGGCCTGGCGCAGCCAACGGATCTCCCACGTGCCCCGTGTCGGGCTCGAACCGACGAATGACCGCTTTATGAGAGCGGGGCCTTAACCAACTTGGCTAACGGGGCCGTCCCAGATTACCGACTGCCCCGGCCATGCGTTCGCCAGCCCCCGCTCTTCCTCAGATCACTTCTTGGCCATCGCTGCGAAGTCACGCACGGACCGGTTCTGCGTGTACCGGTACAGGCCGCCGACAAGCAGAACGAAGACGATGACCCCGACGATCTGCGCCCAGTCGCCGTACCCGTCGCCGAGGATCGACAACGGGGCCTCCTCGCCGGACGCCGCCACGATGCCGGCGAAGATCACGCCGTAAATGCTCTCGCCGACGATCAGACCGGTCGCCAGGAGCACGCCGAGGCGCTTCTTCCGTTCGGCATCGACAGCATCACGATCGGCCCACTTGTCGTAGAAACGTCCGATGAACGCACCGATCGGGATGACGAGCGTCAACGACATCGGCAGATACATGCCCATTCCGACCGCGAGCGGCGGCAGTCGTAGACGCGAGGTGCCGCGCTTGAGCACCCCGTCGACGACTACGACGCCGCAGCCGATGAGGGCTCCGACCCCGACGAGCGCCCAGTTCAGGTCGCCGCCGAACACGCCCTTTGCGAGGGTCGACATCAGGCCCGCCTGCGGTGCGGAGAGAGTGCCGTCGACACCATTGGCGTTGGTACCGCCGACGAAGCCGAACGCGTTGTTCATCAGGCTCAGAATCGGCGGGATGATGGCCGCACCGAACAGCACGCCGACGATCAACGAGACCTGCTGCTTCCACGGCGTGGCGCCAACGAGTTGGCCGGTCTTGAGGTCCTGCAGGTTGTCGTTCGAGATGGTGGCCACACCGAAGACGACGGACGCCGTGAACAACGTGTAGGCGACGAGGGCGTCGATCTCCGACTGGTCAGACGTCGCTCCGTGGGTCACCTTGATCAGCAACGCCGCGCACAGCACGACAAGGATCCCGACGCCCGAGATGGGGCTGTTCGACGACCCGATCAGGCCGGCCATGTAGCCGCACACCGCCGCGACGACGAGACCGATGACAAAGACGAAAACGATGCTGACGGCGACGATGCCGCCGAGCGAGTCGGAGATGTGCGAGTCGGCGGCGAAGTCCCACAACAGCCAACCAATCGGGATCATGGCGATCACGACGGTCAGCCCGACCCACTGAATCGGGATGTCGCGCTCGGTGATGTCCACGTCGGCACCGCTTCTACGCGTCTTCGCGCTGGCCATCGCCGCGATGATGCCCTTGAGGATGGGGCCGATTACGGTGGCGAGCGTCCAGACGGCGGCCACGGCGATCGCGCCCGCACCGACCATGCGGACATCGTCGGAGAAGACGCCGTCGACGAAGTCGAGCAACGACTCGCCTGCACCGGGCCCGGAGCCCCACGTGCGGATCGGCAGGATGATGAAGAACGAGATCACGAGACCCACGAGCATCGCGATGCCGACGGCGACGCCGACGAGGTGGCCGACGCCGATGAGTGCCAGTGACAGGCTCCCGCCGACCATCGTGGCGCCGGATCCGGTCTTGAATGCCACCGCCGCCTCGGTCGCGAGAAGCTTCAGCGAGCCCAGCAGGGAGAACAGCGCCGCACCGAGTGCACCGACCACGATCGCCCGCATGCCGCCACGGTTCTGGTCCACGCCCTTCGAATCGATGTCTGACTCGTGATCGGTCGCCGCCTCCCCGACTTTGAGGACCTCGGCGGCGGCGACTCCTTCGGGGTACGGCAGATCCGACCCGGTGACCAGCGCACGCCGCACCGGGATCGAGTACATCACGCCGAGGATGCCGCCGATCGCGCAGACGGCGACCGTCGTCCAATACGGAAATCCGCTCCACCAACCGATCATGATCAGACCGGGAAGAACAAAGACGATCGCCGACAGGGTACCTGCGGCTGATGCGATCGTCTGGACGATGTTGTTCTCGACGATCGAATGGTCCCGGAAGTAGCGCAGTACCGACATCGATATGACGGCCGCGGGGATGGCCGTGGCGAACGTCAGGCCGACTTTCAGGCCCAGATATACATTCGCTGCGGTGAACACGAGTGTGATGAGTCCACCGAGGACGACGGCGCGAATGGTCAGCTCACGTGCCGTCGACCGTGCTGCAGTAGGTGCAGACAAAGCTCTTCTCCCAACGGGTCGCACTTTCTCGCCCGCGTCGATGCTGTCGGCGCTGAACGAAACACGGTGTTACACGTTATTCCTGTGGCCGCCCGCGCGAGCGCGAACCCCCGATGCCGGACCGATTCGCCTAGACGCCCGACTCGAACGTCTGCTCCAGCAGGCTCCGCCGATAGGCCTCGAGTGCGACGAGGTCACCGAAGAGCGCGTTGTATCCGTCGGCGTCGCCCCCCGGCGACATCCGACGCAGCTTGGACTTGATATCGGCGATCTGCGACCCGACCCACACTTCTTGGGACCGGGCCAGAACGCTTGAGATGTAGCGCGAAATCTTGTCGTCCTCCACTGGCATCGGCTCTACTGCCAGTTCTGTGACGAGTGGTGTGGCCGCTTGATCGTCGACGGATTGGATCACCGCGTCGACCCAGGTAGCTCCACCGAGCCCGCTCGCAGTCCCGCCCGCGTCGGCGATCGCCTGGCGGAGCCGCCGGTACGACGGGTCGGAGAAGCACTCGCCAGGGAGCGAGTCGAATACCGTGCCCGCGATCGCTGGGTACTGCAGTGCCGCTTTGAGCGCTTCCCGTTGTGCCCATAGGCGAGGATCGTTCGGAAGCGGTCGCGCGGTCGGCGGCGGCGACATCGCTTCGGGGCGGACCCGGTCGCGAGTACCGCGGGCGGTGGGACGGCCTCGTCCCGACTTCGCCATTCCTCTGACCCGCGAGAGCACCTGACCGACGTCGTCCCAGCCGACCCAGCCCGCGAGCTGGCGGGCGTACTCGTCACGTAGTGCGACGTCGCGGATCCTCGACACCACCGGAACGGTGTCCCGCAGCGCGGCCACCCGACCCTCGGCGGTGTCCAGATCGTGATTGCGCAGCAGTGCCTTGATCGCGAACTCGAACATCGGGATCCGACGAGCGACGAGGTCGCGGACCGCAGCGTCGCCCGAGCGCTGCCGCAGATCGCATGGGTCCATTCCGTCCGGGGCGACGGCCACGAACGTCTGTCCCGCGATCGACTGCTCGCCCTCGAAGGCCTTGAGCGCCGCGGCCTGTCCCGCGTCGTCGCCGTCGAACGTGTAGATCACTTCGCCGCGGAAGTAGGAGTCGTCCATCATGAGTCGCCGGATCAGCGCGAGGTGGTCTTCGCCGAACGCGGTGCCACACGACGCGACAGCCGTGTGAACGCCTGCGACCTGCATGGCCATCACGTCGGTATAGCCCTCGACGATCACCACCTGGTGACTCTTGGCGATCGACTTCTTCGCGAGGTCGAGGCCGAACAGCACCTGGGACTTCTTGTACAGCATGGTCTCGGGCGTGTTCATGTACTTACCGAGTTGATCGTCATCGAAGAGTTTCCGTGCACCGAACCCGATGACGTCGCCGCCGAGGTTCCGGATCGGCCACAGCAGGCGGCGATGAAACCGATCGATGGGCCCCTTACGCCCCATCTTCGACAGACCGGCCGCCTCCAGTTCCGCGAACGCGAAGCCTTGGGACTGGAGCGCACGCGTCATCGTGTCCCATCCCGCGGGCGCATAGCCGCATCCGAAGGTCACTGCGCTCGTCTCGTCGAAGCCACGGCCCGCGAGGAAGTCGCGCGCCGTCTGCGCCTGGGGGCTGCGGAGCTGCTCGGCGTAGTACCGCTGAGCGGCAGCATTGGCCGCGACGAGCCGGGCACGGGTTCCACGATCCCGGTTGATCGCTGCCGCACCGCCCTCGTAATTGATGCGGTAGCCGATGCGATCGGCGAGTTGCTCGACGGCTTCAACGAAGCCGACGTGCTCCTGCTTCTGCAGGAACGAGTAGACGTCGCCGCCTTCGCCGCATCCGAAGCAGTGGAAGTGCCCGTGATTGGGCCGCACATGGAACGACGGCGTCTTCTCGTCGTGAAACGGGCACAGGCCCTTCATGCTGTCGGCGCCCGCGTTGCGGAGTGCGACGTAGTCGCCAATGACATCCTCGATTCGCGTCTGCTCACGGATCGCCGTGATGTCGCTATCTGGGATACGTCCTGGCACGACGTCCACTGTAGTCACCCGCCCTCGCTCCTCGGGGCGCGGTCGTTCCGGGGCGAGGCGCTACTCCTTAGCCCGCGGCGACATCGCACGTCAGCGGACACGTTCTCGTTCTGTCGGACCCTCACCATACAGTTCCACTCAGATCGAACACATGAACGAACAAAGGAGTCAGGCATGTGTGAATTCGACCCCCGCTGCAGCGGGTCCGACGATCTGATCGGTCAGGCGCTCGCCCTGATCGCCCGCGGATCGTGGGCCGTCACGGGCGTATACGGCGACGAGGCCTCGGCACCCGTCGCGTACACCTCCGGGCTCACCGAGCTCGGGCGTCCGGAATTGGTGATCGCCGGTGTCGACCCTGAGCATGCGGGCCCCGTACTCAACGAAGCAGCGGCGCGGGTAGTCCTGACGCCGGAATTCGGCTCCGGTTCGGTCATCTCAAACCTTCGGTCGACCAACGGCTATCCGCTGACTGCGATCGACGTGATCGATGCCTCGTCGATGCGCGTGACCTCGCTGTTATTCGGGCAGTCGTTCCAGGCGGTACAACTCGTCTGGCCCGACCGCGACGGACGTCTGCCGTGGGACCGTGGCTACGTCCTCGCCCCCGACGAACAGCCGCTGTACGGGGTCGCTATTCCCTCAGCAGGAGCCATATGAGGTAGATGCCGCCGAGAGTAACGGTCACCGCGCCGACTGGCGGCGAGACGTCGCCGAGGAGGTGCTGTGCGGTCAGATCGCCGATGGCGAGCACGGCGGCACCGACGAGCGCCGAGCCGGTGATGCTCAGCGACGGGTTGCGCGTGAGACGCTTCGCGATCTGTGGGGCCGCCAACGAGACGAAGGCGATCGGTCCGGCGACCGCGGTGACGATTGCGGTGAACACGACACCGACCACGATCATCGACAATTTCATCCGTTCGACGTGAACGCCGAGCGACGCCGCGGTCTCCTCGCCGAGTTCGAACGCCCGCATGGCGTGCGCGAGCGGCCCCAGGGTGCATGCGAGGACGAGCGCGATCGCGGTCACCGAGGCCAGTGGCGTCCATGTCATTCCGTTGAGACTTCCCGCGCCCCAGATCGCCGCGCGCATCGACTCGTCGAGATCGGCACGCACCGAGAACCAGTGGTTGAACGACGCGAGGATCGCGCTGACTGCGATACCGACGATGATGAGCCGGAAGCCGGCGAGCCCTCCTCGGTACGCGAACACGAACACGGCCAGAGCGGCGACGATGCTGCCGACCACCGCGCCGACCGCGACCGCACCGAAGCCGGAGCCACCGACCATGAGGACCACGATCACCCCGGTGTACGCACCCGAGTTGAGGCCGATCACGTCTGGACTTCCCAGCGCATTCCTGGTGAGCGACTGGAAGATCACGCCACTGACCCCTAGACAAGCACCGAACACCGGTGCGGCCAGCGCGCGCGGGGCACGCCAGTCGAAGACCAGACGATCGCGGGCGCTCCCGTCGCCGATGAGCAGATCGGTGAGGTCGGCGACCGACAGCCCGGTCCGCCCGATCGTCAAGGACACCCCGACGCAGGTGACGATCACGGCGAGCATCGACAGATGAACCGCCGCGGCCCTCCGCTTCACAGTGTGGCCCTCCCTCGGACCAGCCAGATGAGGATCGGTGCGCCGAGCACCGGCATGACCACACCGACCTGTAGCTCGGCGGGCCACACCACCAGCCTGCCGACGATGTCGGCTGCCAGCAGCAACGCCGAACCCGCCACCGCGGAGAAGACCAGCAGCCACCGCTGGTCGA
Source organism: Gordonia sp. (in: high G+C Gram-positive bacteria) (assembly GCF_052106715.1). NCBI lineage: Bacteria > Bacillati > Actinomycetota > Actinomycetes > Mycobacteriales > Gordoniaceae > Gordonia > Gordonia sp. (in: high G+C Gram-positive bacteria). The sequence continues at coordinate 29,893 of NZ_JBQEDL010000003.1, read as the reverse complement.
CCCCAGAGACGAGGCGGACCGCGTGCGGCACGAGCAGACCGACGAATGCGATCGGGCCGGCGGCTGCCGTCGCCGCCCCGCATAGCAGAACAAGCGCGACGAGACCCACGACCCTCGTCGTGTGGACGCGAGTACCGATGGCGCGGGCGACGTCGTCGCCGAGTGCGAGCGCGTTCAATGACCTCGCGCTGGCCAGCGCGAGGACGAGGCCGACGACGATGAACGGCATGATGAATCCGACTGTGCCCGGCGGGCGATCCGCAATAGTGCCGACACCCCAGAACCGGACATGTTCGAAGCGCGCCGGATTCACGAGGGACAGACTCTGACTCACGCCGTTGAACACCGCGGTGACGGCGACACCGACGAGGATGAGACGCAGCGGCGACGAGCCGCCGGACCCCCGTGCCGAGATAGCCCCGACGAGTACAGCTGCCACGACCGCGCCGACGAGCGCCAACCAGATGAACTGGTCGATCTCGGTCAGGCCCAAGTAGGCGACACCGACGGCGACTGCGAGTCCCGCACCCGCGTTGACGCCGAGGATGCCGGGATCGGCGAGCGGGTTTCGGGTAATGGCCTGCATCAGCGCACCCGCCACCCCGAGACCCGCACCGACCAGGACGCCGATGATCGTGCGGGGAACGCGGACGTCGACGACCGTTATGTGATCGATCGCGCTCGGGTCACCGTCCGTTCCGGTCAGGGCTCCCCACACCGTCGACCACGGTAGATGTGCCGATCCGATGGCCAGGCTGAGCACGCCCAACACAGCGAGAACCAGAAGCGCCACTGCGAGCGCGGCGAACCGCCGCGTCTTCACGAGGTCTTCGAATCCCTCCGCAGCGTGATCGCGGCGGTTCCCCAACCGACCGGGACCTGCTGCGCAGCAGTCCATCCCGCGGCCTGTGCCAGTTCTGCGACTCGCTGATGATCACGCGGTGCCGAGCCGACGGTCGCGAACTGAACCAGCGAGCGTTCAGCAGCGCCGCCGCCGAGCGCGTCCGACGAGGTCGATGCGATGAGGACTAGTTCGTCGGTCAGGTCACGAAGGTCGGCTAGGAACACGACGGCTTCGTCATCGGTACGACTGTCCAGAGCATCGACGGCCACGATCGCGTCGAGGCCGTCGGTGAGAGGCTCCACCGTGCGCCCGACGCCCTCGGCGACGACCTCGGCGCCGGGACCGCAGAATCCTATCCGGTTCGCAGTGAATACGGGCAGCCGTGAGATCGCAGGCATCAGGTAGACGCGGCCCGCACTGCGGTCGGCGAGTTCTTCACTCACATCGCTGTCGGTGGCGGCACACTCGGCGAATGTTCGTCCGGTGCGCATCTGCCAGGCGGGCATACCCGAGTCGATTGCTTCGGCGAGATCGATCAACGCGAGGACCTGATCCGCGGCGACACCGTCGAAGTCCTCGGCGACGTGCTCGTCGGTGATGATCGTCTGACCGACGTCGGTCAGGCCGAGCACACCGTCACGGTCGTCCACCACCCCGCAGGCGATGAGCACATCGACGAGCGCGGCCTGCGCCGCGAGACTCGACCGCTGCGGGCGGTCGGCGTCGACGGCTCCCAAAAGGCCCGATCGCAGCGCGGTCCGCACGGCGAACCAGGTAACCGGCGAGGTCACCAGCGGCAGAGACGGCCCGACCGACTGCTGGGCGTCTTCGACCGTCTCTGCAGCCGTTTCAGGCTCCGTCACATGCCAGTATCCGGTGATGTCGATGTGGGTCTTCGCCGCACCCAATTGCCGCGACGCGTGCCTTCGGACCGGCAGAAGCGCGCGGCTCTCGGCTCCGGCCCAGATGTACGGCCTGCCCGAGAGTGGCGCCACGTCCGCGACGGCCGCGGCCAACGACTCGCGGTCGCCGGGAACGGCGCGGACCCAGGTGATCTCGTCGTCGGGCCCCAGCGCGAAGTCGCGGCGGGCCGACTCCTCCCCGACGGTCAGCACGATACGGGCGGGGACATCGACGGGCCGTTCGGCGAGAAACCTTTCCACAGCGGGCTGCGCGGTCTCATCGCCTGCCAACAACATCCAGTCGACGTCATCGGGAATCTCGGTGGATGATTTGGGGCCGACGAACCACAACTCGTCCCCCTCTTGCGCCGAGCAGGCCCACGTCTCACCGATACCCGCGGCAGGGGCATGTCGCGCTCCGGCACCCGAGGTGTGGACCACGAAGTCCAAAGACAGTTCACCGCGATCCATGTCGACGTGCACCGGCGTGTAGTCGCGTGTCTCCAGCGCATCGGAGGCCTGCCATTCGATTCCCTGGTCCACCTGTCGTGGCAAGACGTCGGCGATGTCACCGTAGGCTGCGAAGATGAGTTTGACGTGGTCGTCGAATCCCGGGCAGGCGAACGCAGGCAGCGTGAATCCATCCCGTTCGAACTCACGCAGTTGCGGCCCTCCCACCGTGACCCGCTGAAGTCGCGGCGTGATCCGCTCCGTTCGGGACACGGTGACGCGTCGCAGGGTGAGCGGCAGGGGGACGATACGGCGGTGAGTCACCGGGCTACTTCTTTCTGAACGTGTCTTCGATGATGTCAAGCGTCTCCATGGACTCGTTGAAGTCGCTGCGCTGTGTCCAATAGGGCAGGTCGTAAGCCTGATTCTTTTGGAACGCCGGGAGCGCCGCCCAGATCGGCTGCTTGCGCATCTGTGCGATCGACGTGACGTCGGCGTTGAATCCGGCAGCGAACAGCGTCGGCTGAGTGAGGATCTGTCCTATCTGTTCGGTCGACAACTCGAAACTGTCGCCGTCGGTGGTGTACGGCTCGTACCTTCCGGTGGCGAACAACGGTGCGGGCCGGAATCCGACCTTCGCGAATTCCTTCGGCAGTCCGCGATCCTCGATCAGGACGTAGGCGCGTCCGTCGGGCAACATCGACAGGAATACCGAGTCGCCGTCTGGCACCGCGATATTGTTCTTCACCTCGTCAATGCGTGCGTCATACGTGGCGACGGCATCGTGGAACACCTTGGGCTTACCGAACACCTTGTCGGCGATGAACTCGTACTGGGACTGCCACTCGGTGAGATCATCGCCGACGATGACGGTCGGTGCGATCTTAGTCAGTTCGTCATACGCGGTAGTCGCGTGCTTGAACGGGAAGCCGATACCGCCCGCGACGATCAGGTCGGGATCCTGCTCGAGAATTGCTTCCATGTCGAATCCGTCGGCGCTCCATGGGAGCAGGACCGTGCCCTCCTCTTCGGCGTGGTCGGCCCACTGCTTGGCGAACGCACCCTTCTCGTCCGTCGACTCCGTGGTCACGGCGACGACCGGGACGTCCAAGTCGTACAGGTATCCGGCGAGTGCGTAGTTCAGAACGACGACGCGCTCAGGCTCCGCCGGAATCGTCACATCACCGTTGATAGTCGGCACCACTCGTTCGGAGCCGCCCGAGTCCGCGGAGTCACTTGACGACGAGCATCCGGCGACAGCGAGGGCGAGAACCGTCAGGAGCGTGAGGATCGTTGCTCCGGAGGAACGGAGATGTCGCATGAGAACCCATTTCTGATCGTCCGACGGGGTATGCACTATTAGGCGAGACTAAGCTAATCGCAATCAGGTGAGAAATTCGTCCATAGCTGACACGATCTGAGAACTAACACGACACGAACACCGGTAAACGACCGCCGAAGGAGCACGCGCATGGATCAGGTGCCTGGGCGCCTTGCGACGATCGTTCCCGAGAACTCCATCCGCTTCCTCGGACACGACACGCATTCACATGACGAGCCTCACCTCGTCTACGTCGGCGCGGGGTCTGCACGTCTGGTCATCGACGGCGAACGAGTCATCCTCGGCACCCACGAGTCGGTCTGGCTCGCACCGAACGTTCCGCATTCGGCTCGTTACTCCCCCGGCAGCCTGGTCCTCGGCCCCATGCTGTCACCGTCGACACTTCCTCCCGAGCCTGTCCACCGACTGGGCGCCGTCCCCGCGGTGACTGCGGTGATGACCGCGATCCTCGGGGCCGCACCCACCACTGTCGACGAGGTACGAGTCTTCCGGGCCGCCCTCGACGATGTCCTGACGCGACTGGTCCGACCGTTTTTCGCGCTCCCCGCACCAACGCACCCGGTCGCTCTCGCTGTCGCGCGCGAACTGCCGTTCTCGGCGGAGTCCCTGGATGTGATCGCCGCCCGCCACCGCATCAGCGGCCGACACTTACAACGGCTGTTCGTCGCCGAGACGGGTATCGCGTTTCGGCAGTGGCGTGTCCGTGCCCGCCTGAATATCGCGATCGACCGTCTTCGCGAAGGCTCGTCGGTGACACAGGCCGCGCGTGCAGCAGGCTATGAGACCGGGTCTGGACTTCGTAAGGCGCTGCTACGCGAAGCAGGCTGCGAGGTCGACGACCTGCGCGGCTGAACCGCGTCCAACGCGGCCGCCCGCACGGCCACGGCATTCGCCATGAGCAGGTCAGCGGACACCATGGCTGGGAAGTAGTCGGCAAGCGCCGCCCACATCGCGCGGCCTTTGTCCGTCAGCCCGCCACCCTTCTTGAGGCAGCCATTAGCCTGCAGCCTCGCCACGGCTGCGAAGGTCATCGACTGCATCGACAGCAGCATCCACGGGTTGGCGCCGGTGTCGACGCCTGCGAGTACCTCGTTACGCGCGGCGATGAGGTCGTACATCTCAGGCGACGACCGTCGAACGTCCCGCAGCATCGTGTTGACGTACCGCGGAGCCTCGACGCTCAGCGGGTCGGCCATCCACTCCATCCGGTGGTGGAAGGCGTCGATCGTCGCGCTGGTACGCATGTCGAGGTCGAGCACTGGGCCCGGAACGAGCCGGAAGTGCTCGAAGAGCACGTCCACCTGGTCGCGCCCCATCGCTTCGACAGCCATCACATTGCGGTCGAAGACGCCGGTCCTCGGGTCGCTCATCCGACCGGTCGCCAACAGGCGAAGCAACTCGTCGCCGCCGCGGGTCGTCAGATACGACTGGATCTCGTCACGGTCGGACGTCTTCGGATCGACGATCGCTGACATCGCGATGGTGCATCCGACATACGGGTTCGGATGTGACGTGCTCACGCGGTCACTCGGCGCGAACGGCCGTTCGGCGAGGCCGGACCGGATGAGCAGGGCCGGGATCCGACGCGACGCGACCGGGCTGTCGCCGAGCGCGACGAGCGATGCGGTCGCGTCCGCGGTCAGCACGTCGACGGACGGTGCCGGGCTCTCCGCGTCGGCGGCCTGTTCGGTGTCGAGCAGCATCCACGCGCCGGTCAAGTCGTCGACGACGGGCGCCGAGGCGGACACAGCCATGGTCGACTGCTCTACTCCGCGCGCGAGCATCGCGATCGGCGCCTCGTCCGTCTCGCCGTCCGCGTCCTCGATGACCGCGACGATCGTGCCACTCACCAGACGTCGCGCTGCGTCGGCGAGAGGCCTGGTTGCCAACGCGAACTCGGTGCCGGCACGTCCCTCGGACTCCCATTCCCGGACGATCTCGAAGTCGCCGTCGAGGAGAGCGAACGACACATCGACGCCGCCGGGAACGTACACGGCCAGTCGTCTGTGATCGGTGGCGTCGACGTCGATCACCGGAAGCGCGCTCTGCCACGCGGACGGAACCCCCGCGCGTTCGAGTCGCACCAGTGCGTGCGGCGGACGCACCACCAGTTCCAGAGAGGCGTCGCCCGACCGAGTGGAGGTGATCTGTTCGACGTCGCTCGGGCCGAAGGTCAGTTTCGCGTCGTCGACGGTGAGGTCACCGTCGACGGTCAGCTCGGTGACCGACTCGGCGAGTCCGTCGGCTGCGGGGAGTCGAACAGCTGGGTCGTGGGTTACGCCGAGCCCTTCGACAATGACGGCCACGCGGCGTAAGTCCAATGCGTACGAGTCGCTGACGACGATCTCGTAGGCTCCGACCAGCGGTGCGTCGACTCCGTCGAACGGGTCGGCCGATGTCACGAAGGCCTCGGACTCCCACGGATAGTCGACGAGCCAGTCGAGATCTCCGACCCGCCGGACCCGCACACGCCACCGCTTATCGCCGTCGCCGAGGTGCGCAGGCAAGTCGACGAGGGGCCGCTCCCCGAACACCGGATCGCCATCGCGGGTCGTGATGCCGGGCAGCGGCTCGGGCAGTTCGATGCTCGGGCTCTCCGCAGGCCGCACACGACGTGTCGTGCCGACCCGTCCGTCCCGGACCACAGTCAGTTCGCGGTGTCCCGCGAGGTCGAGGGTGCGCAGCAGCCACCCGTCCCACGGGCCGTTGCGCGTGTCTGTGACAGCGACCTTCTTGCGACCCGAACCGGTAAATTCGGCGTCTTTCGGTACCAGCGCCAAGACCTCGCCTGCGGGCAGAGTGCGGTGCCGGGACATGACGCGGCCGTCGGGTGCGAACAGGACGATCGGATCGCCCGGCAGGACCACCGGGATGGCCCTACGGGCGCCGGTTTCGAGGTTGACGAGCACGCACTCGCGTAGCGCCGAAGTGACGGGTACGACGGCTGCCTCATCGGCGCCGGTCTGGACCTGTTCGGGAGCGTCACCTGCCCAGGCACGCCACGTCGTGGGCTTCTCGTCCGACGGGATGACGACGTCGAGCGTGCCTTCGGCCGCGTCGTAACGGAGTTCCGGAAATCGGGCGACGCACAGTGCGGCCGCATCATCGTCGCCGTCGAGGAACGGCTTGTCCGCCAACCGATCTCGCAGTGCGGACAGGATTGTAGGCGGCAGGTCGACAGCAGATTCGGTCAACGCATCCGCGGACCAGGTGTCTGGCTCAGCGATGCTTGCGACAAGGATGGCGCAGATCCGCGCGAGGAAGGTGACGGCGATGTCTGGGGCGTGATCGAGCAGGGCCCGGAACTCGGCGGGCAGTTGCCTGCGCCGGTGGGAGAATCCGGGTTCGGTCAGGTGGTCGAGGACGACGGTCCCCTGCGGCGCGCGACCGGCAGTCACATGTTGTTCGATGACGTCGACGAGCCCGCCGATGGCGTGCGCCGGGATGCCTGCGTGGAGTTCGAGCAACCACACCGGATCTCGATCGCGGAGTGCTTCGACGTCACGGAGCCCGATCGTCCGGAACATGTCGCCGGCAAAGCCGACGAGCGAGGCCTCGAACGACGGGTCGCGGTCCACTCCGATCGCGGCAGCGAACCCGTCCCAGAAGTCGGTGGCGCCGTCGCGGAGAGCGGCGTGCCCGACGAGGGCGGTCGCGATGAGTGCCGGATAGCCGGTGATGAGCGCGAAGTGCGCGCCCGCAGGCATCTGTGACATGAGCCTGCCGAGCTGGGAGTGCACCTGTCGGAGCTCGTCGACCGTCGGATCGGTCTCGACGACGAGTTCGGCGTCGGTGTATCGATTGCGAATACAGTCTTCGAATTCGTTGTCCTGCAAGGTCGCCGAACCTGTCATGCGCGTTTGCTCACCACACCTCTTCTACTCGCGTCGCTGGGAGGTGCGGCGCGTCGTGAAGCACACAAGTTACCCCGCGACGGTTCCCCGTCTCGACCCCGGACGGCGACGCTGTGGGAAGGCTCACGCGGATGCTCGGATCTGGCAGACTCGAGGGCACTATGGACATGTTCTCGCGCGACGGCCTCACTTTCGACGTGATCGATTCCGGACCGTCCGACGGCGACCCGGTGATCCTCCTTCACGGCTTCCCGCAAACCGCGTCATCCTGGTCTCGGGTATCGAAACTACTGACGGCGCAGGGATTTCGGACGATCGCCCCGACGCAACGCGGGTACTCACCCCAAGCGCGCCCCCGTGGACGACGCAGTTACCGGACGAGTGAGCTGACCGCAGACATCGTCTCGCTGATCGAACAGCTCGACCAAGGCCCGGTCCACGTCGTCGGGCACGACTGGGGCGCGGTCGTGGCGTGGTCGTTGGCGTCGCGCAGACCGGAGCTGGTGCGGTCGTTGACGACGGTATCGGCGCCTCATCCTGGCGCGTTCGCGCGGTCGATGACGCGCAGTCGTCAGGCACTCATGTCTTGGTACATGTACTTCTTTCAGCTTCCGTGGCTGCCAGAGTTCACTATCACCCGCGCACGGTCGGTGCTGCCTGCTGCCTTGCAGCGCACCGGTATGACACTCGACGAGGCGCGAGTCGTCCAGCGCGAAGTCGTCGACTCGGGCGCGTTGACCGGCGCTCTGAACTGGTATCGCGCCATGCTCCTCGACGGCCCCGGCGGCCTCGGCGCCAAGGTGTCGGCGCCGACGACCCACGTGTGGAGTTCCGGCGACACCGCGCTCTCCCGCTGCGGAGCCGAACTCACCCACGAGTACGTCACGGGAGACTTCCGTCTTGCGATCATCGACGGCGCCCCCCACTGGCTCCCCGATCAGCGTCCCGCCGACCTCGCCGACCTCATCCTCGATCGCATTCGCTGACCCGCTCGGCCGACCGGGCTGCGTCTGCTGGTCGAGACCCCAACCCGCGATCTCGACTCCGCTCGATCAACGACGGAGCAGCTCGATCAGCGGGCCCGCACGAACAACGGGACCCGCCCCCCACCGCTGGTCGAGCGGAGTCGAGACCCCTACAGCAGCACACCTGGGTTCAACAGCCCGTCGGGGTCGAGCGCGGATTTCAGAACGGCCGTGAGTTCCATGACGTCGTCGCCGACCTGGTCGCGGAGGAATCCCTTCTTCAACCGTCCGACGCCGTGCTCACCGGTGATGGTGCCGCCCAACGAGATCGCCAGACTCATGATCTGACCAAACGCTGCATTCGCGCGGGCGGTCTCGTCCGGATCGGTCGGGTCGTGGACGATCAGCGGGTGGGTATTGCCGTCGCCTGCGTGCGCGATCACTGCGATCATCACGCGGTTGTCGGCGGCGATCGCCTCGACGCCGTCGATCAGCGCGGGCAGCGACGGAAGCGGAACGCCGACGTCCTCGAGCAGAAGGGCGCCGAGCCGTTCCACAGCGGGGATCGCGACCCGTCGCGCCTGAGTGAACGCTTCCGACTCTGCCGGGTCCGACGTCGAGAACACCTCTCCCGCGCCGCAAGCGGAGAACGCCTGCTCGATGAGTTCGACTTCGGCGACACCGGCGGGCCCCGGCGCGTCCGACTGCGCGACGAGCATTGCCCCGGCCTCTCGATCGAGGCCCATCTTGAGCATGTCCTCGACGGCGTTGATCGATGCCGAGTCCATGAACTCGAGCATGGCGGGACGGATCTGCGAGGTGACGGCCAATACTGCTTCCGATGCGGCGCGCACACTCGGGAACGATCCGACGACGGTGCTCGCGGATGCCTGCGGCGGCAGGAGCCGCAGCGTCACCTCGGTGACTATCCCGAGGAGGCCTTCGCTGCCGACGAACAGCTTCGTCAACGGCAGTCCCGCCGAGTCCTTGAGTTGTTTCCCACCCAACCGGACTGCGCGGCCGTCAGCCAATACGACTTCCAGGCCGAGAACATAGTCAGTGGTAACGCCGTATTTGACGCAGCAGAGTCCCCCCGCGTTGGTTGCGACGTTTCCGCCGATCGAGCAGATCTCAAACGACGACGGGTCCGGCGGGTACCAGAGTCCTTCCGCTGCAGCTGCCGCTTTGACCTCGGCGTTCAACATGCCGGGCTGCGAGACGGCGGTGCGGGTCGACGTGTCGATGCTCAGGTCTCGCATCTTCTCCGTCGAGATCGTGACGGCGCCGTCGACCGCTGTCGATCCGCCGGACAGACTCGTCCCTGTCCCCCGCGTGATGATCGGGACTTTGTGCTCGGCGCACCAGCAGACTGCGGTCTGCACGTCCTGGGTGGTGAGCGGTCGAACCAGAGCGAGTGGCGTGCCTGCATCCGGATCATTCGCTCTGTCGAAACGGTAGGCCCCGAGGATGCCGGGGTCGGTCACGACCATTCCTGGAGCGAGCGCAGCGGACAGGGTCGACAGGTCTGGACGCGTAGACATGCGCCCAACGGTATTCGTCACACAGTCGGCACGCGATGCTTCGCCTCACATTGCGACGGCCGCCCGTGTGTTTGAATCGTTACCGAGTCCGGCCGGGGGGTCGGAAGTCAAAATCGAACGGAGTTCCGTCAACGTGAAGATGTTCAAACGTGTGCTAGTCGCGGTCGCCGCGGTCGCCACTACTGCGGTGCTGATACCGAGCGCACCTGCTGACGCCGCGCCGCGTGCCACGGTCGGCGGAGGCTCGGGAATCATCCTCGCGGGCAACTCGCTGTGCACGATGACCGCGGTCGGTCACGATCGCACCGGCCGTCTCGTCGGCCTGACGGCAGCCCACTGCGGCGGCATCGGCAACACCGTCCAGGCCGAACGCAAGCGCTCGGCCGGAGTCATCGGGACCATCGCGGCCCGAAGCGACCAACTCGACGTCGCGGTCATCGCGCTGAATCCTTCGCGCGTCAAGGCCGTCCGCCAGGTCGGCAAGGCCCGCATCTCGCGTATCGGCGTCTACCCGAAACCCTTCTCGAACGTGTGCAAGGCAGGCCGCACCACCGGGTTCACCTGCGGCCCGACACTTCTCGACGACGGTGACGCTTCACTGAACTACGTTTGCGCCGACCACGGCGACTCGGGCGGACCGATCATCGTCGGCGGCCGTCTCGTCGGCATGTTGAACGGCGCACTGCGCGTCGCAGGTGCGGGCACTCCGTCGATCCCATGCGTTGACCCCGCCTTCCCGGTGTACAGCCCGATGATCGCTACCAAGATGACGGACATTCTGCGTCCTCTCAACCGGACAAGCATGGTCGGATCGGGTTTCCGCCCCATCTGATTCCTCACGCGAGACCAGTTGAGGCCCGGTGCATTTCGTGATGCACCGGGCCTCAATCGTGTGTCGGCCCTACATTGTGCGTATGCAGGCCAAGAAGATCAGCACCAACATTCGAGTCGACGGTATCGAGCAGGCGAAGTCGTTCTACCAGGACTTCCTCGGGCTGCAGACCGAGGAGTTCAACTTGGGTTGGGTGGCTCGCTTCACCGATGCCGAGTCCGGCGCACACGTGCAGCTCGTCACCGAGGACCGGACGGCTCCTGCTGACTCGGCGCTCTCGGTGCACGCCGACGACGTCGTCGCCGCATACGCCGAGGCGCAGGAGCTCGGATACGAGATCGTCTATCCGCTCACCACCGAGGAGTGGGGTGTGCGGAGATTCTTCGTCCGCGCCCCGGACGGCACCCTGCTCAACATCGTCGCGCACCGCGACTGACCTGGCGCTCTACCCGCCGCCACGCTGTCCGATCGGCCCGCGACTACGACTCTCGCGGAGTCACTCGTTACCCTGTCCCAGTGCAATTCGACGAGATCGTCGCCGTGCGGAAGTCCAGCGCGGCCTGGAGGCTGCTGCGCGCGGACAACGCGCCGCTCGTCTTGTCGTTCCTCGGCCGGGTGTTCGTCGACGACAACATCCGCGAGATCTCCGAGTCGGGTCTGATCAGTCTGCTCGACGACGAGTTGTACGGCCTCAACCAGCGACTGGGCGAAGGAACCTATCCGCGAGCGCCGAAGGCGTATCTCGACGAATGGGCGGCGCCGTCTGCCGGTTGGCTCCGCAAGTACTACGTCACTGACAGCGACGAGCCGCACTACGACGCGACACCCGCTGTCGAGAGGGCCGTCGCCTGGCTTCAGTCCTTGCGCGAGCGTGACTTCGTCGGCACCGAGTCGCGCCTGAACACAGTCTTCGACCTCCTCCGTCAGATCGTGTACGGGACGAACACCGATCCGCAGGTCCGACTGGCCGAGCTGCGCCGCCGCCGCGCCGAGATCGACGCGGAGATCGACGCCGTCGAACGCGGAGAGGTGAGCGTCCTCGACACCACGCGACGCCGGGACCGGTACCAGCAGTTCGGCGAGGTGTCGCGAGCCCTGCTGTCGGACTTCCGCGAGGTCGAGGCGAACTTCCGCGGATTGGACCGGCAGATGCGCGAACGGATCGCCACCTGGCGCGGCACCAAGGGCGAGCTCCTCGACGAGATCGTCAGCAGCCGCACCATGATCACCGACTCCGACCAGGGGCGCAGCTTTCAGGCGTTCTACGACCTGCTGCTGTCGGCGGACCGCCTCGACGAACTCGACCGACTCGTCCGGGAGACTCAGGCGTTCTCCGACGTCGCGGACGACCGTCTGGCCAATATCCACCACGACTGGCTCGATGCGGGAACCCGCGCACAAGACACCGTCCGCCGCCTGTCCGAACAGCTCCGGCGGTTCCTCGACGACCAGGCATGGTTGGAGAACCGGCGCGTCATGGATCTGCTCCGCAGCATCGAAGCGTCGGCGTATTCGGTCCGCGACGGGCGCACCGACGAGTTCTCCCACGAGATCGACTCCCCCGCACCGACCGTCGTACTACCGATGGAACGTCCCCTCTATCACCGGGCGCCCACCGTCGACATCGAGAGCGACGACATCGAATACGGGGAGGCGGAAGGCGATTCCGATGCGTTGTTCGAGCAGATCCACATCGATCCTGCTCCTCTCGTCGACGAGGTCCGGCGTCGTCTGCGCCGTCACGATCAGGTGACTCTCGCCGACGTCCTCGCCGAGTCCCCGCTGTCGCAGGGGCTCGCCGAGCTGATCACGTACCTCTCGCTCACCGATGAGAGCTTCACGAAGATCTTCGACGACGCCACGACCCAACACGTCGCCTGGACCGACGAATTCGGCGCCCGCCGGACCGCGCGCGTCCCCCGCGTCATCTACTCACGCCCCCGAACGACCGGCCCAGGCGATCGCATCGACGCGATCGAGACACAGGAGTCACGATGAGCCGTACAGTCCCCCGCGACGAACTCAGCCTGTCGATGGCAGTCACTTCTCTGATGAAGGGCGTCGTCTACCGCGACTCGGCCGAGACCACCTGGCAGCACGTGGTCGGATTGGCTGCGCAAGTCAGCGACTACGTGGCGACGCTCGGGCTCGCGGTCGTCGTCGACGAGGCCGAAGGCTATGCGTTCCTGCGTTCCCGAAGCGACGACGAACTCGCCGAGGCGGGGATCCCCCGCCTCGTCGCCCGTCACCAGTTGCCGTTGCACACGTCGCTACTGCTCGCACTGCTCCGCAAGAAGCTCGCCGAACACGACACGACCGATGCGGGCAGCCGACTGATCCTGACCGGCGACCAGTTGCGCGAACTGCTCGATCCGTTCTATCCGGCGACGACGAACGAGGCTCGCACCGCCGATCAGACCGATACCGCGGTACGACGCGTCACCGATCTCGGCTTTCTCCGCCGTATGCCGGGGCAGGACGGCGAGTACGAGGTGCGCCGCGTCATCAAAGCGTTCGTCGACGCGCAGTGGCTGTCCGATCTCGATTCGCATCTGGCCGAGTACGCCGATATCGCACGGGAGGAGACGCGATGACGGGGCTGTTCGCCGCGACGGAATTGGAGAACACCGAGTCGGCCCGGTCGGGTTTTCGACTGCAGAAGTTTCAGGTCTTCAACTGGGGAACGTTCGACCAGCGGGTCTGGACACTCGATCTCGCGGGCGAGAACGGCTTGCTGACCGGCGACATCGGCTCCGGTAAGTCGACGCTCGTCGACGCTCTCACCACCCTGCTGATGCCTGCGCACCGCATCGCCTACAACAAGGCTGCGGGCGCCGAGTCGCGAGAACGCGACCTCCGCTCCTACGTGCTCGGCCACTACAAGTCCGAGCGCAACGACTCGTCCGGGGCGTCGCGCCCCGTAGCTCTGCGCGGGATGTCGAACTACTCGGTGATCCTCGGTGTCTTCACCAACGAGGGCTACGACGAGACGGTCACGCTCGCGCAGGTCTTCTCGATGCGCCACGACAGCGGCCAGCCTGAACGATTCTTCACCGTCACCGACCGCGCACTCGACATCACCTCGGACTTCGCCGATTTTGGCACCGACCTGCGCGCGTTACGGAAACGATTGAAGGACAGCGGAACTCGCATTCACGAGCACTTCCCGGAGTACGGACGCGACTACCGTCGCAGCCTGGCGGTCCGGTCGGAGCAGGCGATGGAGTTGTTCCATCAGACCGTCTCCATGAAGGCTGTCGGCAACCTCAACGACTTCGTCCGCGACCACATGCTCGAACCGTTCGACTCCACCGGGTGGGTCGACACGATGGTCGCCCACTTCGAGGATCTGACGGCAGCGCACGACGCCGTGGTCCTCGCGCGCCGCCAACTCACTGATCTCGCACCGTTGTTGGCCGACTACGACAAGTACACGAGTCACACCGAGATGGCCGCCGAGATGCGGCAGCGACGTGGCGCGCTCCGCTTCTATTTCGCGAGCCGACGCTCCGAACTCCTGGAATCCGATCTGGCCGAGTCCAATCGCGAACTGGCCGCGACGCGCAGTGCGTTGGAGGAGATCGACCGAGACATCGCCGACCTCCGGATCGCCTTGCGCGAGTTGGAGCTTCGGCAAGCAGGGCTGGGCGGCAACGACATCGCCGCGTTGGAGGCTCAGATCGCCGAAGCGCAACGTCAACGAGACGAGCGCGCAGGCGCGTACGAGAGGTACACGACGCTTCTCGAAGACTCGGGGCTGGCGCCGGTCGCCGACCGCGGCCAGTTCGAGCAGCGGCGCAGCGAGATCACGGACGCCGTCGACGCGCTCGATGCGGAGATCGCCGACGTCGCGAATGGCATCACCGAACTCGTCGTCGACCGACGCCAGATCGATGGCGAGGGACGCCGGGTGGCCGGCGAGATCGCGAGTCTGCGCGGTCGGACCAGCAACATTCCGGAACGCAACCTGCGGATGCGCGAACTAATCTGCGCAGGCGTCGGCCGCTCGCATGACGAACTGCCGTTCGTCGGCGAACTGATCGGCGTCCGGCCTGACGAGAGCCGTTGGGAGGGTGCAGCCGAGCGAGTGCTCCGCGGGTTCGGGCTGTCGCTCCTGGTGTCGGCCGATCTGTACGACGAGGTGTCGGCGTGGATCGACGCCAACCATCTCGGCGGTCGGCTCGTGTACTTCAAAGTGCCCGAACGTCTTTCCCCCAAGACCACGGCCACTCCGCCATCCAACGCGCTCGTCCACAAGCTCGACGTCAAAGAGGGTCCCTTTTACGAGTGGCTCGAACGCCGACTGTTCGAGCGAGCCCGCCACATCTGCGCCGAGACGCTCGACGACTTCCGGAACGCCGACTACGCCGTCACTGCCTCCGGTCAGGTGCGGTCGGGCGGCGGTCGCCACGAGAAGGACGATTCACAGCGCGTCGACGACCGCCGCAACTATGTGCTCGGCTGGAGCAACGAGCAGAAAGTCACGGCGCTGTTCACCGCGGGCCAACGGGTCCAGGACGATCTGAACCGGATCGACGGCGACATCGAAGAGTTGGAGGACTCTCGACGTCGGCTGATGAATCGGCGCAATGCGCTCACC
Source organism: Gordonia sp. (in: high G+C Gram-positive bacteria) (assembly GCF_052106715.1). NCBI lineage: Bacteria > Bacillati > Actinomycetota > Actinomycetes > Mycobacteriales > Gordoniaceae > Gordonia > Gordonia sp. (in: high G+C Gram-positive bacteria). Next base: position 14,563 of record NZ_JBQEDL010000003.1, on the reverse strand, counting down.
GGGTTGGAGACGTATCAGAGCTTCGACACCGTCGACTGGGAGTCGGTGGCCGGCCGCATCTCCGAAATGACTGAGCGCAAGACCGACCTGGAGCACTCGTCGGACGAGTTGGCTGAGGTGACCGAATTCGTTGCGTCCACGCGCGACCAGTTATCGGTCGCCGACGCGACCCGTGACGGCCTGCGCGACAAAGTGTCTCGACTCGAGATGTCGCGGACGCAGGGCGAGCAGACTCGCGACGCGGCCCGGCATCTGGCGGCCGAGCCGGGATCGCAGGACGCGTCGACACATTTCGACGCGATCACCGAGTCGATCGGCGACGTCGAACTGACCGTCGAGATGTGCACCGAGCTGGAGGCGACTCTCACCCAGTCGCTGACCGACGCATCCGAGCAGCACACATCGCGGGCCGGCACGTTCGAGACGCGCGTGGTGAATCGGATGTCGGAGTTCAACCGAGACAACCCGATTCTGACGACTGAGTTCGACGCCGACATCGCGTCTGCAGACGAGTACCGCGAACTGAACCGCCGACTGTCCGAGGACGACCTGCCGCGATTCGAGGGCGAGTTCAAGGACTATCTGAACACCAACGCGATCCGTGATATCGCGATCTTCGCCGCGAAGCTCAACAAAGAAGTCCATCTCATCCACTCCAAAATCGACACGATCAACGAGTCCCTGTCAGGTATTGAGTACAACCCCGGTCGCTACATCCGTCTCGAGGTCAATTCGAGTGAGTCGCAAGAGATCAAGGAGTTCCGCGCTGATCTGCGCCGCTGTGGCGACGGCGAGATGGAGATCGGGGCTCAGGAGCAGCAGTACACGGAGGAGAAGTTCCTCCTGGTGAAGGCGATCGTCGAACGCTTCCGGGGTCGTGAAGGGTTCGCCGACGTCGATCGGCGGTGGACTTCGCTGGTCACCGACGTCCGAAACTGGGTGACGTTCGCGGCGTCCGAGCGCCATGTCGAGGACGACGAGGAGTACGAGAACTACACCGACTCCGACGGTAAGTCGGGCGGCCAGAAGGAGAAGCTCGCCTATACGATCCTCGCCGCGTCGCTCGCGTACCAGTTCGATCTGAAGTGGGGCGCAACGCGGTCACGGGACTTCCGGTTCGTCGTGATCGACGAGGCGTTCGGCCGCGGCTCGGACGATTCGGCACGGTACGCGCTGTCGCTGTTCGCGAGGCTCGGGCTTCAACTCCTCATCGTCACTCCGTTGACGAAGATCTACACGATCGAGCCGTTCGTGTCGGCGGTCGGCTACGTCGAGAACCGCGGCGGCAGCTACTCGCAGTTGCAGTGTCTGACGATCGAGCAGTATCGACAGTCGAGGCGGGCACGCGAGAGCCGCTGAGCTGGCACAGTGGTGGCATGGGAACCAATAGCACCGCCGCAGCCCGTCACGCCTACGAGAGCCTCGAGCCCTTTCACGTCCTCGCCTACTTCAATCCGGGCATCGGTCCGGCTCAGGACGAACTCGGCCTGGACGGCTACGCGTTCTATACCGGTGGACGCGGCGCACCGCTCGCCGGCGCCCCGGGATCGGTTGTCGCAGCAACGTTCTACAACTTCTCCCCGGCATTGGTCGCGTCAGCGTGGGACGCCGCGCAGACTCGCGGCCTCGACGCGGTCAACGCGCGGCGGTACGAGATGCTCGACGAGCAGTTCCGCACAATCTTGGGCGACGACTGTGAACTCCTCGCTCCCCTGATCCCCGAGTTTCAAGCGGTCGCGGACACGCTGCCGTTCTCGGGGCGCCCGCTGGCCGCGGCGTGGGCGTCGACGGATGTCCCGGACGCACCTCATCTCGCGGTGTGGCGCACGTGGACGATCGTCCGAGAGTGGCGCGGCGACAACCACATCGCCGAACTCGTGTCGCACGGTCTCGACGGGATCGACGCAGGCGTCTTCCATGAGTCCGAGCTTCCCGATCCGTCGATTCACCGTCGAGTCCTGGGCAAGAAGCTGTTCCAACTGACGCGCGGTTGGTCGGACGACGACTGGTCGGAGTCGGTGGAACGACTCTCCTCGCGCGGTCTGCTGGAATCCACGGGTGATTCGACCCGACTGACCGCCGACGGTTTCGCGCTCTACCAGGAGATCGAGGACCGCACCGACGCCGTCTCGGGCCGCTCCCTCCCCGACAGTCTCCCGGACCTCGTCGAGCGCACTCGCCCCTTCGTCAAGAAGGTCATCGACGCAGGCGTCCTCCCCGGCACCAAGAAGCGCTGAGGGCCGGACCGGCCCTCTACGTGACTCATATTCCCACCACGCGGAAAGTCATTCCGACACTTGCGGCTAGTTTTCGGCCGGATACGGGTTGGTAATGCGAGACACCGCGGATAATCCGGTGGCGGTCGTCGTGCGGCTTCCGTAGCGTCATCCGGGTGAACGAGCTGCATGAACCGGGTATCGCGGTCGAGGCCATCGACCTAGTGAAGCGCTTCGGCGATTTCACCGCCGTGGACGGAGTGAGTTTCGCGGTGCCGACGGGGACCGTGCTTGGCATGCTCGGCCCGAACGGCGCAGGCAAGACGACCGCCGTCCGCATGATGACCACACTCAGCGATCCGACCTCGGGGACGGCTCGCATCAGCGGATACGATGTGAAGACCGATCCCGATGCCGTGCGGCGCAGCATGGGTCTCACTGGACAAGCCGCTACCGTCGACGAACTCCTCACCGGGCGCGAGAACATGCAGATGATTGGGAGCCTGTATGGGATCGACCGCAAGTCGCTGCGGAAGCGAATCGATGAGCTCCTCGAGCAGTTCTCACTCACCGAAGCCGGGAACAAGACGGTCCGCGAGTACTCGGGCGGCATGCGCCGCCGGATCGATCTAGCCGTCAGTCTGATCGCCGCGCCCCCCGTGCTGTTTCTCGACGAGCCGACCACCGGTCTCGATCCCCACAGCCGCAACGAGCTGTGGGACGTGCTGCGCGGGCTGGTCGCTGCGGGAACCACGCTGGTTCTCACCACCCAGTACCTGGAGGAGGCCGATCAGCTCGCCGACCGCATCGTGGTCATCGATGCCGGCCGGATCATCGCCGAAGGCACACCGCTCGAACTCAAGAAGCAGGCCGGTGAGGCCAGCCTCGTCGCGACGATCACCAACGCAACCGACGTCGCGTCTGCGCGCGCACTCCTCGATCGCGTGTCCGACGAGGTATTCGTCGACGCGCACGCTCGAACCCTGACCCTGCCCGCTGGAGGTCTGGCCGATCTCACCCGCGTCGCGGCCCTGCTCGACGAGTCCGGGATCGCCGTCGACGATCTCGGCCTGTCCCGTCCCAGCCTCGACGACGTATTCCTCAGCCTCACCGGTCACCGCGCCGAACCGTCCGCATCCGATCCCGACGTCGACACCGGTCCCGACTCCGATACCGAAGGAGCGAGCGCATGAGTGCGCCCACCGCCGATCCGCGATTGGCGATCCACCCGCCGAGTCTCTGGCGTCAGACGTCGATCATGGTCAAGCGCAGCCTGATCCACACCAAGCGCATGCCGGAGATGCTCTCGGATGTGACCGCACAACCCATCATGTTCGTGGTGCTGTTCGCGTTCGTCTTCGGTCCGGCAATGCCGACTCCCGGTGGCGGCAGTTACAGCGAATACCTGCTGCCGGGCATCATGGGGCAGACCATCGTGTTCACGGCGTTCGTCGTCTCGAACGGCATCACCTCCGACGTCGACAAGGGCATCGTCGACCGCTTCCGCTCGTTGCCGATCAACCGGACGTCGTATCTGCTCGGCCGCGCCATCGCGTCACTGTTGCACTCCTCGATCGGCATCGTGGTGATGTCGCTGACCGGTCTGGCGATCGGCTGGCGTATCCACACCTCGGTTTTCGAGGCGATCGCAGGATTCGCGATGGTGCTGGTGTTCGGTTTCGCGATGATCTGGTTCGGCATCCTCGTCGGTTCCTGGCTGCGTTCGGTTGAGGCGGTGAACGGCTTCATGTTCACCGCGCTGTTTCCCTTGACATTCCTGTCGAACGCCTTCGTACCCACCGAGCCGATGGCTCCGTGGCTGCGCGCGATCGCCGAGTGGAACCCCATCTCGTCGCTGGTTCAAGCAATGCGCCAGCTCTGGGGGAACGGTCCGCACGCAGGCCCCGACGCCGCGTTCCCCCTGCACCACCCGATCCTGGCGACGGTGCTGTGGTCGGCGGCGTTGACCGCGATCTTCGCGCCGTTCGCGCTGCGCGCATTTCGCCGACGCACAACGGACTGAGTCGGGGCGCGTTCGCCGACTAGTCGGCTGCGTCCAACCGCTCAACGACGTCAGCGGGAAAACCGCCGGTGGCGATCGGGCCCCAGCGGGTCGGCGTGATGCGGATGAGCGACTTGTTCTGCAGGCGCATGGCCGCCCGATACTCATCCCAGTCCGAGTGCTCGCCTGAGATGCTGCGGAAGTAGTCGACGAGACCGTCCTCGACTTCGGGCATGTCGAGCACGTCGGCGGTACCGTCCACCTGCACCCACGCTTCACCGAACTTGTCGGACAGCACGCACACGCTGACCTGTGGATTCCGCTTTGCGTTGGCGGTCTTGGCCCGTCCCGGGTAGGTCGCGATCACGATGCGGCCGTCGGCGTCGACACCCGCAGTGACAGGTGACATCTGGGGAGAGCCGTCGCCGCGAGACGTGAGGAGGACCATCTGATGACGTGTGCGGACGAAGTCCAGGAGGTCGGCTAGTTCGACGGAGGATGCGGTTGCGACTGTTCGTGCCATACCGCACTACCCTACGGACGACTCCCTATCCCTGCGGACTGTTCTGGGGTGAGCCGCCTGGTTTACCTGGACCTCCGGGAGGCGGTCCGCCGCGCCCGCCGCCCGGAGGACCGCCCGGTCCACCGGGCGCGGAACCTGCCTGCGGCTCGGTTTTGGTGTCGACGCCGACCGGAAGTTTCGCGACGTATCCGGACACCGCGTTGCCGGTGACCGACGCCGTCTGCGACTTGCCGCCGTCGTCACCGAAGACGTTGTCGCTCGCCAACGTGATCTGACTGAGGTTCTGGGCCGAGCCCGAATAGGTCGAGCGCGAGTAGACGGCATCGCAGACCTTCTTCGGCAGCGCCAACTGCGACGTCGCGATGGCCTTCGTGTGATCGGTGATCGATGCGACGTTCGGGTACACCTCGAAGTGGATGTGCGGCCACCGGCCCATGTAGCAGCCGGGGACGATCGTCGTGAACGTCACCGCACCCTTGTCGTCGACTACCTGCACGCCGCGCAGAAAGGTCTCGTTCTCGATGCCGTCGCCGTACATCGAGTACTCGCCCTGCGCGTTGCAATGCCAGACGTAGACGGCGGCCCCGGCGAACGGCTTGCCGCCGCCTGCGATGTCGATGACGTCGAGGGTCACTGTCAACGGGGCGCCGTCGGCTGTCGCGCCGCCGCCCAGGCTGGAGGTGATGTCCCTGCGCACGATGCCCGACCGGTCGAGCACGTCGGGGCCGTTCGATCCGTCGCCCGGGTACGGACCCGCAGTCTCGTCGGGGATCTCGCCTGCGCTCGTCCCGGACGACGCGGCCGACGACCCCGACGACGCGGTGTCACCGGCCTTGTTCGAACATGCTGCGAGCAACGCCGCCGCACCGCCGGCGCCGATGAGTGCCAACACTTTTCGTCGACTAGACAAGGTCTGCAAATCGAAGGCGGCACCCTGATCGACGATGGGCGTGTCGGGCCGGTGCAGAGCTCGTCCTTCGTAGGTTCTGGCTCTCATGGAGTCGATCGTTTCACTGCTTGCTCTCACCGCACTGGACATCAGCTGAAAGATCGCTGTACAGAACGAAATTGTTGGTACCCGGCGATATGGTCCTCGCAAACAAGTCGCTCGCGGGCCCTCAGGAGGCCGATATGACTGTACTCACCCCCGAACAACGCGACCGTGCGCGCGGTGCGCTCCTCGGTTCAGCGGTCGGCGACGCACTGGGTGTCCCGTACGAGTTCGAGCCTGCCCTGTCGTCTACGACGGAGCCCGTGATGAAGGGCGGCGGCCTCGGCGACTTCGAGCCTGGCGAGTGGAGCGACGACACAGCCATGATGATGAGCGTGGCTCGCGCAGGAGCGCACCACGGCACGCTGTTGACCCAGACAGCGCTCGACGAAGTCGCCGACGGATTTCTCGAGTGGTTCGCGTCCGACCCGCCGGATGTCGGGAACCAGACGCGCCGCGTCCTGAGCGATTCACTTCGGCACCGATCGGCGACAGAGTCGATCGGCCAGACCATGCTGCGGATGTCGACCGCGCTGCGCCAGAGTGGCACGAGGACTGGCGGAAACGGCGCCCTGATGCGCACGGCGCCTGTTGCTCTCGCGCACCTCAACGACCGAGATACATTGGCGCAGGCTGCCTCAGCAGTCGCCGCGTTGACACATTCCGACGACGATGCCGAAGACGCGTGCGTCCTGTGGTGCGAAGCAGTTCGAATCGCGATCGTCGAGTCACGGACCGACGTCTACACCGGCGTCGACCTGCTCCCAGCGGAGCGTCGCGATGTCTGGATGCGCCGACTCGATGAGGCGCGCGAGAACGATCCGAAGACGTTCACACCGAACGGCTATACCGTCACCGCACTGCAGGCGGCCGCGTCGTCCATTCTGCACGCGACTGGCGACGGCGCAGACCATTTTCGGGGCGGACTGTTCACCGCGATCCGCATCGGCGACGACACCGACACCGTCGCCGCGATCACCGGCACATTACTTGGCGCGCGGTGGGGTCAGGCAGCGATCCCGACGACCTGGCAGGCCGACGTCCACGGATGGCCCGTCACTGACGGGCGTCCGTCTACCACCGACGACCTCGTCCGATTCGCCGACGCGCTCACCCGTGGACAGGGCAGGTGAGCACCGGCGTAGACGCCACCTATCCGCATGTCCCGCCTCGATCGACACCGAACCTTACGTGAGAGTCACACACGCGGCGGCGACTCACCGAAGTCCCCGATTCGGCATCCGCACCGTGACACAGTGAACGCCATGCGATCGACATGCGCCCTGTACATCGACGCCGGTTACCTCCTCGCCGCCGCCGCGACGCGGGTCACCGGAACGTCGCTCCGCAGCGGCATCCACGTCGAATACGTGAAGCTCATCAGTTCCCTCATCGACACCGCGCAAGAACTGTCCGGGCTGCCGTTGCTGCGGGTCCACTGGTACGACTCGGCGCGCAACGGCGTCCCCGATGCCCGGCAGGAGCGGATCGGCGAGATCCCGCGCGTCAAACTCCGGCTCGGCCGCTTCGGAATGGATGGCGAGCAGAAGGGCGTCGATCTCCGCATCGGCCTCGACCTCGTGACGCACGCCCGTAACGACGCATCGGACGTGTTCTTCGTTCTCTCCGGCGACGACGATCTGACCGAGGCCGTCGAGGAGTCCCAGGTCCACGGCATCCTCGTCAGCCTGCTTGCCGTCCCGAACCTCGAAGGCCGACCCCACGGCGTCAGCCGACACCTCATTCGCGCGGCAGACGACATCCACACCGTCGACGGCGCGGCGATCGACAACGCCGTCGTCAAGATCGAGCAACCGCCGGTGCCGTGTGTCGACGAACCCCTGCCCGCCGCGGCAGCGGTACCTCCGGCTCCGACGCCTAAGCCCGGGCCGAAGCCCGGCCGTCCAGCGACGAAGACTCCGCTCGACGTCGCGGCAGCCGTCCGTCAGGCACCCGAGCCTGGGCCCGAACCCCGAGAGATCCTCGCGTACAGTTCGTCGACCGGCTCGGCCGGACACGTCATGCCCGGATACGACGCGGAACTCAGCGACGAGGTCGTCGACGGCGTAGTAGCGCGCGTCCTCTCCTCGTTCCGCGAAAGCGCGACGCCGGAGACGATGGCGACGCTCGAACGGGACAAGCCGTCAATTCCCCGAGACATCGACCGCGCGATGCTGCTCGACGCGTCCGACGCCCTCGGCATGTACGACCTCGACGACGGCGTCCGATACCGCCTCCGCGCTCGGTTCTGGGAGATGTACAGCGACTCCTGACCGTTCGCACACCCGTGCGAAACTGTCACTCCGGTATGCGAAAATGGCGTGAGCAACGGAACTGACCAGAAGGACCCGCCCATGCCTCCGCGCCGCCGCTCGACCCCTGTGGCCGAGTCGTTGACACCCGACGACCTCACCAAACTGGCCACCGCGTTGGCCGACGGACGCCGAGCCACCGTCTACCTTCGCGAAGCCGTACCCAGCCTCGGCCTCGAGGAGGGAAGCTCCGCGAAGGTCGTATCGATCGCCGACACGACAGTCACTGTGAGTCCACGAGGCGTCGACGACGAACTCCCCTACGAGGCAGACGAATTGCGGATCACGAAGGACGCGCCCCCCACACCCGAACCAGCCAGGAAGGCTCCGCAGCGTAAAGCGGCGCCCCGTAAGGCCGCGGCGCCTGCTCCGAAACCTGCGTCGGCGTCCTCTGCGTCGGTCCCGCCGTCGAGCGGGCCGGAAGCCACACCCCGCCCTGCTGTCAAGCGCACACCGAAGAAGGCGACCCCGAAGAAATCGACGCAGTCGGTCACCGTGACCGTCTACGGCACCACCGACAACGACTGGTTCGTCTCGATGACTCGCGGAGCCAAGAAACCGCCCCGATCGCGGCCCGTCACACCCGAGGCAGTCAACGCCGCCGTCCGAGAACTCGGTGACGCCACCACCCGCGACGCCGTCACATCGGTATTGAGTGCCGCTCACGAAGAGGCCCAACGCCGCGTCGAAGAACTCAGTCGCGAACTGGCAGCCGCAAAACAAGCACTGGCAGCACTGGAAAAGGCGTGACACACAGCCAGTCCGCCACGACCACTGAACAGAACACATCTCGCCGCGACGTGCTAATCGTCCTGGCACTGCTGTTCACGGCCGGTTGGGCCACCAATCATTTCGTCGCGATGATGCCCGTCCTCCATGACGATGAGCACATCTCCGACGCGGCCCTCGAAGGAGCGTTCGCGATCTATGCGATCGGACTCCTACCCGGACTACTCACCGGCGGCGGACTGTCCGACCGCATCGGACGACGTCCCGTGGTGCTCACGGGCGCGACGGGCGCGGCACTCGGAAATCTGCTCATGCTGATCTGGCACACCGAGCCCGGGGTGTTCGTCGGTCGGTTCGTCGTCGGCCTCGGAGTGGGCCTCGCGGTCAGTGCAGGCACAGCCTGGTCCGCTGATGTCGGCGGCGTCCGCGGAACCGTACTCGCCGGCCTGACTCTCACTTGCGGATTCGCCATCGGCCCGTTCGCCTCCGGCCTGATCGCCCAGTTCACCGACGGAGCGGCACTGATCGCACCGTTCATCGTCACCGTCGTCGCATCGTTGGCAGCAGTCGCTGCCGGGTTCGGAGTCTCGACCCCTCGATCCGCGTCACCCGCTTCACCCGCACAGGAGGACGCCCCACTCGAGTGCGGCGACGTGCCGGCCGCCCGATCGGACAAGTCACTGTTCCGAGCGCTCGCCACCAGCCTCCCGATGTCGTTCTGGGTGTTCTCGGCGGTAGCGACGTCGGTGGTCACGATGGCAGGCCGCATGACCGATTTCTCCGGGCCGTGGGTGCCGGGGGTCGCCGCGGTTCTGGCGCTCGGCTCCGGCGTGGTCAGTCAGGCGCTCGCGCGGCGAGGATCGTGGGGGCCGCCAGCCGGGATCGCGGGCGCACTCCTCGCGGCGACAGGCTTCGTGGTCGTCGCGGTCGGCGGATCAGACCCGGCACCGATCGCGTTCCTCATCGCGTCGATCCTCCTCGGCGCAGGGTACGGGCTGTGCCTCCGCGAAGGGCTCCTCGACGTCGAGGAGTACACACCTCCGGAGCGACGCGGCCTCGCGACCGGCGTCTACTACGTTGGCACCTACCTCGGGTTCGGTTTGCCGCTCCTGCTGCGCGCCGTCGAACCCTCCGTCGGCATCGTCGGGCCACTCCTCGTGATCGCCGCCTGCGCCGCAGCCTGCGCACTCGTCCGAGCAGGGCAGATCAGATCGGGGATCCTCGCACGCCACTGAACCTCACCTGGTCCCATGCGATGGCGGCAGAGCACTGCCGAGACGATGCCATAGGCTGAACAACGATGCCCGCCGCCCCGTGGAACCCCCAGCAGACCGCCCAGATTTTGACGTTCTTCGACAAGGGAAGTCTGTCGCGGGGTCGGAGCTACGCGGAGTCGGGTCTCGTGCACGGAATCGAGTGGTCGGGCCACACGCTGTCCGGACATTCCGAGGGCAGTCACGGACAGACGTACCGCTGCACGGTGAAAGCTGAGTTCAAGGGTCCGCGCGCGCAGGTCTCCGCCCGCTGCACATGCCCGGTCAACACGTTCTGCAAGCATTGCGTCGCCCTCGTCGTGACGGCGACCGACACCGGTAAGCCGACGCCACAGGCGGCGCTCGCAACGGAAGCGCAGCCGCCGAAACCGCCCGCGAGCGCCCTCGAACTCAGCCGGTGGCGGACGCTCGTCGACGAGATCACCTCGCCGAAGGCGTCCGCCGAGGCTCCGACCGACCGCGGTCCGGAACTGCCGCTCGCACTTCAGTTCTCATTCGATCTCGACTCCCGCGGCCACCGTCGTGTGTACGCGCGCCCGATGACGCACGGAGCCCGCGGCAAGTGGATCGCCTCGCGCGTCACATGGCGATCGCTGCTGACCACCAACCGGCCCGGCGACAACCACGACCCGACAGCACTCGCCCTCCTCGTCGAGATCGGCGGCGTGCTCGCCGCACGTACACAGCGGTCGACGCCGCCCGACACACTGCCCGTCTCGTCGGCGCCCGCCCGCCTCTGGCCGCTCCTGTCTCAAGCCGCAGAGGTCGGCATCGAGTTCGTCGGCCGGGGCGGCTGGGGACAGCCGCAGACCGTCGCATACGACTCCGCGATCACGACGAGCCTGCACATCGAACGCGTCCAGAGCCATCTCGACGTCAGTGTCGCCGTCGTCGTCGACGGGCAGCCCGTACTCCCCGACCGCCTTCACCTGATCGGTTCTCCGCGCACCCACGGAGTCGCCGTCCTCGTCGACCGTCACTTGAGTCTCGGTCCGCTGAGCGAACTCACTCCTTCGGAGATGATGCTGCTCACCACATCGAACAAGCTCTCCGTCCCGGCGACCGACGTCGAAGACTTCCGGGCGGCCCTCCCCGCCCTCATCGCCGACCGGACCGTGACGTTCGGGGACGACGTCTTCCCTCCCGACGACGTCGACGGGCCGCACCCGGTACTGGTCGTCGACTATTCCGGGTACGGAGCCACCACACGCTGGGAGGCCGAGTACATCGCTGAAGGCGAGTCGATCCGCGGAGCACCCGACGACCATTCGAATCCCCGCCGGGTCCGGCGCCGCAAGGACGAGCAGAGGATGTGGAAATCGCTCGTCCCGGAGCTCGCGGACGTCGCCCAGGTCTACGGGGAATGGTTCGACGAGACCGCCGAGCACCTCATGCGACGCGTCTACCAGGCACCCAGACCGGACGAAGCCACCAAACTCGTCGACCTACGCCGACGACTCGCCGAGGCGAACACCGTCGCGGAGACCGCAGACTTCCTCCCGGTCAATCACTTCCTACGCGACTGGTCCCTCGACCCCGTCGAGGCCGCCGTCCTGTCCGGCGAAGTGCTTCCCGACCTCGTCGAGGGCGGCAACGTTCGCGTCGAGGTGATCGGCGAGCAGCCCGACTACCGCCGCCCGGACCAAGCGCCGGTTCTCCGCTTCGGTGGCGACGCGACCACCGACTGGTTCGACCTGTCGATCGCGCTCGACGTCGACGGCCACCAGGTCCCGATCGCCGACATCATCGCTGCGCTCGCACGCGGCGAGACACACATGCTGCTGTCCGACGACACCTACTTCCCGCTCGACACCCCAGAACTGACGACGCTGCGCGACCGTCTCACCGAGGCTCGCGAACTCGGGGACCTCACCAGTGACGGCGTCTCGGCGTCGACGTTGAACGTCACGCTGTGGGAGGAACTGCTCGAACTCGGCGTGGTCGACGATCAGCTCGCGAACTGGCGCGATCGACTCGCTCGGCTCGCGGTCGCCAAACCGCCTGCCCCGGTGACACCACCCGACAGGTTGGACGCCGACCTGCGAAGCTACCAGCAGGACGGTCTCGATTGGCTTACGTTCTTGTGGGACAACGGACTCGGCGGCATCCTGGCCGACGACATGGGACTCGGCAAGACCTTGCAGACTCTCGCACTCTTCCAACACGTCGTCGACGACGATCCGATCGCTCGCTTCCTGGTGGTCGCGCCGACCTCCGTCGTCGGCAACTGGGCGGCCGAGGTCCGACGGTTCGTCCCCGATCTGCGGGTCGTAGTCGTCGGTTCCACCGAGAAGCGCGCGGGGATCTCCCTGTCCGAACAGATCGCAGACGCGCAGATCGTCGTGACGTCGTACGCGCTGCTGCGGATCGATTACGAAGCGTTCGAGGACATCACGTGGTCGGGCATGGTCCTCGATGAGGCGCAGTTCGTGAAGAACCGGACGTCCAAGACCCACCAGGCGGCTCGACGTCTGCCTGCCGCGTTCAAGCTCGCCATCACCGGCACCCCGTTGGAGAACCGCGTTATGGAGCTGTGGTCCCTGGTCTCGATCGTCGCGCCAGGACTGTACAGCTCGCCGAAGACCTTCAACGAACACTTCGCCGACCCGATCGAAAAGGGTTCCGAGCCCGAGCGGCTCGCCGTCCTACGACGACGCCTGCGACCGATCATGTTGCGCCGCACCAAGGCTCAAGTACTCGCCGACCTGCCCGAGAAGCAAGAGCAACTGCTTCCCCTCGACCTGAACGACGACCACCGCAAGATCTACGACACGTTCCTCGCCCGCGAGCGCCAGAACATGCTCGGCCTCCTCGACGACTGGGAGGGCAACCAGATCAAGATCCTGCGCGCCCTCACCCGCCTGCGTCAGCTCAGCCTGCACCCGGGCCTCGTCGACGAGCAGCATGCCGGGCTGGAGTCGGCGAAGATCGCCTACCTGTCCGAGCAGATCCCGATCCTGGCCGCAGAGGGGCACAGCGCCCTCATCTTCTCCAGCTTCACCGGGTTCCTGAAACTCGTCGCCGCTCAGTTCGAGAAAGACGGCGTCGAGTACAGCTACCTCGACGGCACGATGTCGGCAGCCAAGCGAGCCGAGCAGATCGAGCAGTTCACGGCTGGGCACACCGGCGCGTTTCTGATCAGCTTGAAGGCAGGCGGTTTCGGACTCAACCTGACGGCGGCCGACTACTGCTTCATGACCGACCCGTGGTGGAACCCGGCAGCCGAAGCGCAGGCCGTCGATCGCGCCCACCGCATCGGCCAGCACCGTGCCGTCACCGTCTACCGCATGGTGTCGACCGGCACGATCGAGGAAAAGGTCATCGACCTGCAGGAGCGCAAGCGCGAACTGTTCAACGCCCTCATCGACGACGGCGCGGCCTTCTCGGGCAAGGTCACCGCCGCCGATGTCCGCGGCCTGCTGGAGTAACCGCGCATCCCCTGTCGAGACGAGACAGTCGGCGTACCGTGAGATGTCATGAGCTACACCGTCGCTGACCTCATCGTCGAGACCGTCGAAGCCGCAGGTGTGGAGCGGGTGTACGGCATCCCCGGAGACTCGCTCAACGGTTTCACCGACTCGCTGCGCGAACACCCGCGCGTCGCATGGCAGCACGTTCGCCACGAAGAAGCTGCGGCATTCGCAGCGTCGGCCGAAGCCGCGATGACCGGTTCGCTCGCGGTCTGCGCGGGCAGTTGCGGCCCTGGCAACCTCCACTTGATCAACGGCTTGTACGATGCCCACCGGTCACGGGTCCCGGTGCTGGCGATCGCCGCGCAGATTCCAGGGTCGATGGTGGGCACCGGCTATTTTCAGGAGACGCACCCCGAGAGCGTCTTCGCCGAATGCAGTTCGTACTGCGAGACGATCACCACCGTCGACCAGCTGCCGTATGTGCTCGACATCGCGATCCGCACCGCCGTGGAAGAAGGCGGGGTGTCGGTGCTGGTGATTCCCGGCGAGTTGTTCCTCTCCGCCATCGATCGGCCCGCGCGGGTCACCCGGATCCGCGCGACGGACACGGTGGCCCGACCGAGCGACGAGTCGCTCGCGGTCGCGGCCGCACGCCTCAACGAGTCCGAGCGGGTGACGGTTCTTGCGGGCGCAGGAGTTCAGGGTTCGCACGACGAGCTGGTCGCACTCGCGGACAGCCTGCAGGCACCGATCGTGCATGCGCTGCGCGGCAAAGAGTTCGTCGAATACGACAACCCGTACGACGTCGGCATGACAGGGCTCCTCGGATTCTCCTCCGGATACCGCGCCGTGGAACACTGCGACACCCTCGTGATGGTCGGCACTGACTTTCCGTATCCGCAGTTCCTGCCATCGGACGCGTACGTCATCCAACTCGACATCCGCGGTCGCCAGATCGGTCGCCGCACCCGCGTGGACCTGCCACTGGTCGGCTCGGCGCGCGACACTCTGCCTGCTCTCACCGCACTGATCCGCAGCGGCCGGGACAGCAAGCACCTCTCGAAGTCGGTCGACCACTACCGCCGTACCCGCGCATCGCGCGA